>DATIGJ010000088.1:0-14781 GCA_035454765.1 Patescibacteria group bacterium | reverse complement strand
TTTTGGATTGGCATGGGTCATTACGGACAGCAGACTGCTTTTTCCCGCATTCGGAAGCCCGATAAGTCCGATATCAGCGATCAATTTAAGCTCTAAATGCAGTGTCTTTACTTCACCTCTTGTGCCCTGTTCCGCAAAGGTTGGTGCCTGATTGGTTGCGGATTTAAATTCGGTATTTCCGCGTCCACCAAGTCCACCAAGCGCAAGTAAATATTTCGACTCCGCATCTTCGAGGACATACACCCTCCCGGTTTCTGTATCAGTCACATGGGTACCAATCGGAACAAAAATGATAAGATGATCGGCATTTTTTCCGTGCATTTTTTGATTTTTCCCAGATATTCCATCATCAGCACGAAGACTTTTCTTAAAACGAAACTCTTTCAAATCGCGGATATTGTTTGCTCCCTGAATATACACATTTCCTCCGTTACCTCCATTACCTCCGTCCGGTCCGCCTTTAGCGGTTAATCCGTTACGGAGAAATGATGAAGAACCGTTCCCGCCATCTCCGGCCTTAATCTGTATTGTTACATTATCAACTAACATACCTGTATTGTACCATTTCTTGCTATAATACGCCTATGAACAAGATTCGGTTTACCAAAGAAGGTTTTGAAAAACTAAAGAAAGAACAGGAGACATTACTTACTCAGCGTCCTGCTGTTGTTGAAGATCTCAAAAAAGCACGAGAACTAGGAGACCTGAAAGAAAATGGCTACTATCAAGCTTCGCGACAAAAACTCAACGGAATTGATAGACGATTATTTCGCATCAAACTACAGATGAAACAGGCTGTTGTTATTGATGCAATAACAACCGATCACGTAACCATTGGTTCAACGATCACCCTCAAAAATGATAATGGAGAACATACATATACTATGGTTGGCGATCTCGAAGCAAATCCGTCAGAAGGGAAAATTTCCCTTCTTTCACCGCTTGGAAGAGCAGTTGACAGAAAAACAGTAGGGGAAAACGTAGAACTTGAAACACCAAGGGGGAAAATTACTTATAAATTAACTGCAATAAAATAATGTAATAAACCGTTATCTTGAACTTGTTTCAGGATTTTTTTTTAGATGTCCCTAGATCCCCGAATGGGGGCAGAAACGAATTCGGCATGACAAGCTTTTCTTTCTCTTCCCGTTTCAATCTTTTCAACTCCGCTTCCCGTTTTCTCGCTTCCGATAAACTACCAACTGTTTCAAAATATTTCAACACAACCGGTCGTCGGATTTTTGTATAATGCGCACCGTTTTTTGACGTATTGTGCTCATGGATTCTTTTCTCCAAATTATTTGTCGAACCGATATAAAACGTTTTATCCGAACAGGTAAGAAGATACACAAAAAATTTCATGGAGACTATATTTGTTCGATAATGGCAACGACCTTTTGCCATCTCCCCTCACCAAAATCTGGAAAGACATACGGCGTATAGGTTCTCAATTCCTCTTCAGAAACATTTCCTGTTGCAACAGCAATAAAAGGAAGGGCATGTTCTTTTGCCATTTGTGCACCAATACGTGAGTCATCAATAATAACAAAATGCTCTGCATCTGATACTTGTTTTTTAACAATATCTACCAACTCACTTCTCCGAGGAGACATTTCACCAAATACACCACGGATTTCCCCATCAGCATCAGTAAAAAATCGTTCAAGTCCTGCGGACTGAATTTTTACTTTTGAACGATATGATGAATTACCAGTCAAAAGAGAAAGTTGCATATTTTCTTTATGTGAAAGTGCTTGCAATAATTCGGGAATACCTGGCAATACGTGTACCGGATGTTTCTTAATTTCCTGCAAGTCTGCCTCTGCCCATACTTTATATGCTTCCTCCTGTATCGGAACAGTCACTGGTACTCCTTGTACTTTTTCAAGCACCTCTGTAATGATACCGAACTCAGTTTTACCAACATTTTCAATCATTTCCTCATGAGCCTCAATACCAAACACGTTTTGAAACATGACAGATGAAGCATCTCTATCAATACCTTGAGAAACGTGGAGTAACGTAGCGTCAATATCAAAAAGCACGTGAATCATCGAAGAAAGCATACCAGAAAAAGTATTGTATAACAATCGAATTATCATATACTTATAATTGATGAACCAAACAGACATTGTAGAATTACGACTGAACAATCAATACCTTCTCGGTGAAAAATTCAATACACCGCAGGAAGCAGTTTTACATCTTGGTGCTGTTCAATCACAAGACTATTTTGGTGCCTCGTGGTCACTTGGGCAACGAGTGGAAAACGCGACCGCTGAGACAATCGAACAAGCATTTAATGAAGGAAACATTATCAGAACTCACGTCATGCGACCGACCTGGCATTTTGTTGCTCCCGAAGATCTTCGTTGGATGCAGGAACTGACATCCTCTCGAGTCAAACAATTTATGGGACACTACAATCGCAAACTTGAATTAGATGATGTACTCTTTAAAAAAACAACAACTGCAATTATCAAACTTTTAAAAGAAACACAATTTGCTACACGACAAGAAATAAAAAAGGTATTAACCAACATAGGTATCACCACAGATGTTCAGCGTCTTGCGCATATTATCATGTGGGCAGAACTTGATGCGATTATTTGCAGTGGTCCACGAATTGGCAAACAATTTACGTACGCATTAGTTGAGCAACGAATAAAAAAACACGAAAAATTAACCCGAGACGAAGCACTGGCAGAATTGACAAAACGCTATTTCACCAGTCATGGTCCTGCTCAACTAAAAGATTTTTCCTGGTGGTCAGGATTGACGATAAAGGACGCACAAGAGGGGATAAATATGGTGAAATCCACACTTAAAGAGGACACTATCGATGGCAAAACCTATTGGTTTGCAAAAGAAACCGAACAAACCACAAAAACTCGCCTCGATGAAGCTCCGACGAAGCGGGCTTTTCTTCTTTCAATTTATGATGAATACACGATTGCCTACAATGATAGAACCGCACTCAGTGGAGAGAACTATATTGAAAAAATGATGTCCATGGGCAATGCGCTGACAGCAGTAATGATCTTCGAAGGAAAAGTCATCGGCACCTGGAAACGATTAATCAAAAAAAATACTGTCGAAATCACATTGAACCCGTTTAAAAAATTAGAGAGCACAACACATGAAGCGTTTGAACAGGCTGGACATGACTATGGACTGTTCTTAAACTTGCAAACAAAAATAATATAACAACCTTAACTTTTCTTTTTATCTAATCGGTCGAGCTTGAGCCATTTGACTCCGAAGTACACAACAGCGGCGAGGATCAAAAAATCAATCGCGACATTGACAAAATCTCCCCACAAAATTCGTGCATCACCAAGAGGAATATATGCATCTTTCAAATTTTTAATACCGCCCAACGCGAAAGCAATCAAAGGATTGATAATATCTGTAACAAAAGCAGAAACGACTTTTGAAACCGCACCGCCGAGAATAAATCCCACTGCAAATCCTACGACACCTTGCTCCCGAATAAAATCAATAAACCCACGCATATAATTTTATTGTAACAAATTTTTAAAAAAGCGCTATCTGAAAAATCGTGCTAGAATAAAATAAACACTATGGCAAAAGAACGGAGCGTACAACCACAAATCCAGCAAGAACACTTGGGACTACCCGAGTCCAACCACCAGAAACGAAAAACAAAAATAACATTACCAAAAAGAGGAGTCCATCCTGTAGATTTTATCCTCAGAGCAGGAGAAAGGAGAAAACAAAAAGATACTAAAGAAACAGCAGAAGACATCGTTAATAAAACACTACCAAAATTACAAAAAGAAATTCAGGGTCTTTCTCCAGAAGAAAGACAAGCAGCATTAAGAAAAAAAACAGAAGAATTTAAAGAAAAAATCAAAAACAGCGAAAATAAAGAAGTAGCCATGGAGAACCTTCTCCCTGAAGCATACGCTGTTGTCGCGGTAGCTGCACATGAAATCTTGAACCAAATGCCATATCCGGTACAAATCATGGGTGGTATCGCATTACATTATGGCAATATTGCTGAAATGAAAACAGGTGAAGGGAAAACGCTTACTTCAACCATGCCTATATACCTCAACGCGTTAACAGGTGAAGGTGTCCATGTCGTCACTGCCAATGACTATTTGGCAAAACGTGACGCAGCATGGATGGGACAAGTCTACACATATTTGGGACTTACAGTTGGCGTTATTCTCCCAAATAGACCTGCAGCAGAACACAGAGCTGCCTATAACTGCGATATTACCTATGGAACCAAAGATCAATTTGGATTTGATTATCTGCGTGATAATATGGCATGGAGGAAAGAAGATCTGCTCCAACGAGGACATGCTTTTGCATTAGTTGATGAAGTTGATTCAATCCTCATTGATCAAGCACGAGTACCACTGATTATTTCGGGCCCTGTTGAAGGAGCTATCGAACGAAACAAAACGTTTGCTGAATTAATAAAACAAATGAAAGGCGCTCCAGAAGGGACAGCTATTGATACCAATGATACTAAAGACGATATTCATTATGAAGTAGATCATGCCAAAAAAACAGTAGCCGTAACCGCAGCAGGTGTTGCCTTCATCGAAGAAAAACTTGGTATAGACAATCTTTATGACACCATCAACACGCCTCTAATTGGCTATATGAATAATGCTTTACGAGCAAAAGAACTGTTTCAACGGGACAAAGATTACATCGTTGCTAACGGAGAAATCTTAATAATTGACGAATTTACCGGCAGGATCCAACATGGCAGACGGTACAATGAAGGCATGCATCAGGCAATCGAAGCAAAAGAAGGTGTACCAATCAAACAAGAAAATCAAACACTTGCGACAATTTCATTACAAAATTACTTCCGTCTGTATGAAAAATTATCCGGTATGACCGGCACTGCTCAGACAGAAGCTGCCGAATTCAATAGGGTATACAACATGGATGTCATTTCGATTCCGACAAACAAGCCGGAAAAAAGAGAGGACCGGCAAGACGTTATTTATCAGACAGAAGAAGCAAAATATATTGCTGTCGTTGAAGATATTATTGAACGACATCAAAAAGGCCAACCTGTGCTTGTCGGAACCATCAGTGTCAAAAAATCAGAAATACTTTCGTCTTTACTTTCTAAACCAGAACCATTCAGAAACCTCCTATACGATAAAACCAGGGAGCTACGCGAAACCATTAAAGAAATTGGCGACGATGCACTCACAACGTTACTTCCATACCTGGAAACCCCTTCAAGTTACACACCACAAGATTTTGTGAATCTTGCTGAGAGTTATCTCCAATATAAAGAGCGATATAAAAATCTGCCCGATGCACTTGATGGCATTGCACGTACCTTACAACATATACAAACTCTTCAGGCAGAACAACCAGATAAAGTATCAAAGACCAATCGGCCAAAACGCGTCCTCAATCATAAAATCCGTGGACTTCGCAGATTCATTGAAAACAGTGGAGATACCGCACTCCAACCCTTACTCGCATACCTAGACAAACCAGAAACATATACACCAGAAGATTTTCAACGTTTTGCTGAAAATTATCTACAATATCAATATCTACCAACTGACCTTTATGGCATTGCACGTACCTTACATACCTACCAGGCTCTCCAAAAAGGCATACCACACAAAGTGTTAAATGCCAAATATCACGCACAAGAAGGAGAAATTATCGCCCAGGCGGGACGACAGGGAGCAATAACGATTGCGACCAATATGGCAGGACGGGGAACTGATATTATTCTTGGCGGCAATCCTGAATATCTTGCGGCAAAACATGCAAGGAAAGCAACCGAAGCGGCTATAACAAGAAGAATCCAAGAACTTAACAAACGTGGACTACCCATCAAGCAATCCGAAATACAAGAACTCGCTCAAAAAATTTTCCGTTATGAACAGCGATCACTCATGAAAAAATATAAAAGACTAACAGACAAAGAAGCAGCAAAAGTCAGAGATGTCGGAGGTCTCTATGTTATTGGTACCGAACGACATGATTCACGAAGAATTGATAATCAACTCCGTGGGAGATCAGGAAGACAAGGCGATCCTGGAGAATCACGCTTTTATCTCTCCTTGCAGGATGATCTATTGAAACGATTCCGAGGCAACGCTATTGCTAAAGTCATGGAAAGACTCAATATCCCCGAAGATGTCCCGATAGAGAATGGCCTCGTTACTAGACAAATCCGAAGCGCCCAAACACAAGTTGAAGCTATAAACGCCGAAATACGAAAAGACGTCCTGAAATATGACGAAGTCATGAATAAACAACGCAGTGTTATTTATGGAGACCGACGACGAGTCCTTGAAGGGGAAGATATGCAGGAATATGTAGAACATATGATAGAAGAGGTCGTTAAGGCGTATATAAAAGGAGCAACTCCAGCAAAAGGCGACGAATGGGATCTAAACAGTCTCTATGAAGCGTTTACAACCCTGCGCACACCAAGTAAAACTCTTGATGAACTCAAAGAAAAATTTGGCGAACATCCAACGGATGATATTGCTAATGAGCTCAAAGAAGAATTTCTAGAAGATTATCTTATTGCCTATGAAAAAAAGACGGAAGAAATTGGGGAGGAAGCAATGAGGGATAAGGAAAGACAAGTAATTTTGGAAGTTATAGATCGCAAATGGCGAGAACATCTTTATGAGATGGACTACCTTCGAGATGGGGTAGGACTTCGAGCATATGCACAACGAGATCCGCTGGTTGAATACAACAGAGAAGGATTCGACATGTTTGAACAAATGCTTGAAGGTTTTCGAGAAGAAACAATAAGAACTCTTTTTCAACTTACCCCAGAGACAAATTCACCACGTCAGATAATAACTCCACAAACTTCTTCATAAATTCATATGGTAACTTCTTCTAGTATTGTTTCTTAAATCTGCTATGCTTATTACAATTACATGAAATATATTGTTTTTACTTTTGATGGGTCAGGTACTCCAGTCGCACAACATCTCCATATGGAAGGTCAGGAGGTCATCCTTGCCCAAGTCGAGCATATGAAAAGCCTGGCCGCTGAAGGTGACGACGAATATACGGAAGACCGAAAGGATAAAGAAATGCGTCTCTCGGTTTTTGATGGCGTTGTGAAAAAACGACCGGCAGAAGAACTTCTAAAAGAAATGAAAACATATAAAAATCCACAGGATTATTTCGTCTATTTTGACACGAATAGCCTCTATGCACTGGCCGAGCAAATCAAAGATCTGGGATTCCATGGTAATTTTCCCACACGTGAAGACTATCAATACGAAGTTGATCGGGATAAAGCAAAAGAATTTGTCAAAAAACATTACTCCAAACTCAATATTGCCCGAAAAAAAGAATTCACCAGTGTTGCTGAGGCAAAAAAATTTTTATCAGACACCGACGAAGTCTGGGTATTGAAAGGGAATAGTGATGAAACGACCGCTTTTGTACCAGATGTTGACGATCCACTTCTTGCAGCACGTCAAATCGTTGAAGTTTTAGAAAAAGATGGTGATTCGTATGCATCAGAAGGATTCATTCTTGAATTACTGATTCCATCCGTTATGGAAATTACTCCTGAAAAACTCTATTACGATGGTGTCCCAATCGCTGTCTCGATAGATATTGAAAACAAACCCTTAGGAAGCGGCAATATCTCTATTCAAACCGGTTGTGCTGCGGATCTTGTTTTTCCGATCCCTGATACCGAAAGAATTGCTCAAATTGCTTTTCCGCCTATCATTGATGAACTGGCCAAACAACACAAAGGACTTTTCTACTGGGATGCGTCTATCTTAATCAATAAACGCGACGGAAAAATGTACTTCGGGGAATTTTGCCCGAATAGACCAGGGTATAATGCTTCGTTTACCGAATTTGCCCAATGTGGCAGTGTCCATGAATTTTTTGAAAAAGTAGTAGAGAAGAAAAACCCGTTCACTTTAGGAACCGTCGCATCATCTATTCGGATTTTTAACTTACATCGGGATAGTGATACGCAGCAAACACTTGGCGGCCTGACAGTTGATTTCGCACCGGAAGTTGAAAAAGATGTTTGGTTATGGGATGTCCGAAAAAAAGGGAAAAAACTAGTAAATATTGGCTATGGAGATATCATCGCTGTTATTACCGGATCCGGTGATTCAGTTGAAGAAGCAGTCAATCGAATGTACCGCAATTTGGAAAAGTTTTCTTTCCTCGGGGCATATTATCGTCCGAAAGCAGACTATGTATCCCTTGGTTATCCTACCTCAATTCTTAACCGGCTTAATTATGGTATGGAACGAGGGCTCTATCAGATACCGTTTAAAGTCAAAATGGGGGACATTCTCTAATTTAGCGTACCTTCCACTGTTTTTTCGTTGCTTTTTTCTTTGCAGGTTTTACTTTCACTTCCACACTGTACACAGCTTTTTGATAGTCTTTCCATGAGAGCCCCATATTTTCAATAAAAAGTCGTTCAATATTGTTGGCCATCCGATGATATTTATTGTACAGCTTATACTGCTCTGGATATTTTGCAGGAGCTTTATCATCGGTATCAAAAGCATCAATCATTGCAACAGGAATCCCAGCCGATTTAATTAAGGTATATTCGATAAATTCATGCAGCATAATTCCGTTATTGAAAACGGGATTTTTCATGTCATAAGAGATAATGGTATTATCAAAATAATCTCCGACATCATCATATCTCATTGATTTTTTAACTCTAAATTTGAGCTTAGAGTAATCAACTAACTTAGCCTTGCCTCTGGATTTCATAGGCTTATATTATACCCTACAGGCAGGATTTAGTAAAGTAGGAGATTTGAGGCTAACTAGCCTCAGTGAACATATGTAGACCCATAGTTTTTGACTCTCTTTAACTCAAATCAAACTGCAACTCAGGCAAAATGGTAACAGAATTCCCGCTACCAAATTGCCCACCAATGGAGGAATACTGTACTTTGTCTCCAAGGAGCTCTTTCATCAAAAGTACAGCTCCAAAGCCAGTACAATGACTAGGAACAATAAACTCTAACGCTAATGATTCTAAATACTGAATATTTTTGAGAAGTTCTTCTTTTCCAAGTCGTGCATAATGGAAGCCACCAACTATTCCATAAATTTTTTCAATACCGGTAACTTTTCGAGCCTCTTCAATAATAACAGGCAGTGTAGGATGCGAACAGCCAACGAGAATTACCAACCCCTTATCCGGAATCGAAACAACAAGTGACTGTTCTTTATCAGGCCAGTATTTATCAACAGAATCAAGCGAACCAGTGGTGTACAAGCTTTCATCAAGTTGTTTTCCCTGAGTAATGATCGCCGTGTATTGATAATTTAATAATTTTTGTATTGCTTCTTCTTTCTGTTCTGTCCTGTAGGTAAGATTATACCCATCTTCATTTATTTGTTGCATATCAGGGGGTAACAAAAGCTGCTGCTTAGTAAGTTTATCTACCAATTTGAATAACGCACCGGAGTGATCTAAGTGATTATGTGAAAGAATGATTGTATGAATTGCTTCAAGAGTAAGTCCCAAACTCTGCAAATTGTATATAAATCCTTCGTAGATTGCTGAGACATCAAAAAGGTATTTTTTGTCATCTATTTCAAGGAGGAGCGACTGCCCGTGCGAAGCGAAAAAACGACTTTTTTGGAAAGAGCTGGTATTTTCAGAAATACAAGTAATCTTCACGCTCTGCATAATTAGGTTATATCACAAAAGCTTTAACAGTTCGAACCTATCAAGGAATCAAAGCGTTATAGAAGCTGTTTCCTTTAACATCTGATTAAAATTAGAAAACTGCTTTTCTGAGGTAAACTTTTCTGTGACAGTTTGTATTCCTGCCTTGATAAACTTTTCTCGTAGTAACGGATCATTCAGTACTCTTTCTATCTTTTGCGCCAAAATACTTTCATCATTAGGTGGTACGAGAAAACCATTATAATTGTCGCTGATGATCTCTGGTATTCCTCCAACTTTGGTTCCAATAACAGGAACACCACAACTCATAGCTTCAATAAATACCTGACCAAACGTTTCGTTCTCAGATGGTAAAACAAAAATATCAGATCCTTGATAGACATTGGGCATTTCATTCAATTTAAATGTCTTAAGAATAGTGGATTGTTCAATATTATGAATCTTTATATAACCTTGTAACATTTCATAGGCAATATGAAACTCTTCTTTTAAATTTTCTGGCGGTTTACCAATAGCAATAAGTAATCGAAGATTTGGATAGCGCGGAGAGAGCCTTGAAAATGCTTGAATTAAATTAATTACTCCTTTTGCCTGAAGAATATCTTTTTTCCCACGGATAATTCTGGTTGCTGTCAAAATGATTTTATTATTTTGAGATAAACCGAGTTGTTTTTTAAACTTCTCACTTCCTGTTTTTTCAACCAAAAATTCTTCAGTATTAACTCCTAAATAATGCGTTGATAAATAATTAATGTCCGTACCTTTCTCAAAACAATCTCCTGCAACACTTTTACTTACACAACTAATTTTGTCCCATTTCAGTTGGTTAATAAGCTCAGTTTGTAACTCCGTCGTTGCAAAGGAGTGAAGTTGTAAAACAAGAGGAATTTTGTATGACATTGCTACCATATTTAGAAGTAAACTATATGCAGCGGGAAGGTCAGTATGAAAATTTTCAGCACAAATAATAGTGATATTTTCTGTCTTGATAATTTCTCTCACACTTTCTGAAAATGCTTGTGCTTTTTGCGAAATTTCTTTTTTTGACACTAAGCTACTTCTCGACAAAAAGAGAGATTTACGAAAATAAATGGTGACCTTACCTTTTTTTTCACTACGCTCTTCTTCCGTTGTGGGCAACATAATAAAGAGCTGTGACTCCGACTGATTAATACTGTTGTAGTACGCAATAAGGTTAGTGATATATCGCTCAATGCCACCAATACTCTCAAAAGGAGAATTACGACTAATAAATAAAATATTCATATTACAGTCCAAACTTTGATTTTGCTTCCTTGATAACAATTACACGACCTGAAATTTCTGAACCGTTCAGTTTATTCATGGCTGTTTTTGCGAGTTCTTCAGTTTCCATTTCTACAAAACCAAAACCCTTACCTTGTCCGGTATCTCTATCAACAATTACTTTTGCTGATAATACCTTTCCGACAGTTGCAAAAAGTTCTTCAAGTTGTGAATCGGTTACTGAATAATCAAGACTTCCGATAAATAATTTATTTGTCATTTAGTAGTCACCTCCCTTGTCCTCCATAGCTTTAGCGAAGGAGGATATGCAAATACCTCTGCTCAAAGATGAAATCGTTTGGCTGTCAAGAAGATACAAGGAGAAAAATTAGGGTATCTTTTATCTTTGAAAAACTAAGTCAAGATCTAAGCAGATGTATTTGCATACAATCTGCGATTAGATTTAGTATAACACAAGATGGAGGGAATTAGCTATGCACAAAACATGCTATAATTATATGTGTTTGTAAAACGAAGGCTTTCTCAAGTTATTGACTCTCTCTTAACTCCTCTTATTCTAATTCCCAAAAAAATTGAAAAATTGAGACCCCACTTTGATCTACAACCTCATGAACAAACTATTGAGCCATCACCATCAACCTCTAGAGAAAAAGGCCACGAAGAATATCTAAAAAATCGAATGAGAAAAAAAGAAGAAACGAAAGAACTTGTTAACCAGCTCGTAAAAAAATCCAACAGAAGAATTCTTAGCATAAGTTCTTTTTCCTTATTTCCCAATCTTTTTAAAAATACGATTGAAATTGAAGAATCAAGAATTATTTTTATTTTTCAACAGCCTTTTACCTTTCAATCACACAGTATAGATATTGCTGATATCTCTAACGTATTTATAGACTCTGCTCTTTTTTTCGCAAGTATGCAGGTCGTTTCACGGACATTCACAGAAAATACTATATCCATTGGCTATTTAAACAAACATGAAGCAAATCAAGCGAGAATGATTATTGAAGGACTAAGGACCTTTGCTCGTGCCAAAATTGATACGTCTGTCTACGAAAAAGAGGAACTGATCAAAAAACTTGAAGAACTACACCAAACAAGATAAAAAGACAAAATTTGTAAGAAAGTAAATATTCTCGAGGCTAATTTGAGGGTCAAATTGAAATGTTGACGCCCCTTGACGATCTTGGAACTTTTTATAAACCATTAGTTACGAACTATACCGACATCACCGACTTTCAGTTAATAAAAGTCCTACCTGAGACATAGCTACTTATTATCAAGTCCTGCAAGTTTTCTCATTGTAACTTCATTGATACTTGCACCAAATAGAGGAGTACCTGGTTCGAGTATTTTACCATCAGCTAAATTGCCGATTAAGACTGGATCAAAACCCAAATCAGAAACAATACATGCTACTATCTGTACGTCTGTTACATTATTCCCAGCGATGGCCATAGCTTTACGATCCGTAACTCCTAGCGGTCGAGCATCATCTAGCAAATGGTGATACCCTATATGACTGAATGCTTTAACGACACGCGATTGAGGGAGAAAATGTTGAACCATTTCACTTGAAGAAGATGCAGATTCTAATTCAGAAATACTACCGTCTACTTCCCACCAATAGTTCATTGCATCAATAACTAATTTGCCTTTTAATAAGTCCACCGGAAGGTTCCGATATTTACTGAGTGGCAAAGCAAGAATCACAATGTCACTTCGCCTAATCGCATCTTCGGCAGTTACAGCTATTGCCCCAGGAGTTAAAATTTCTATACTCAATTTGATTTTTTCAGCTGTACTTGAACCGGCAATAAAGACTGCATAAGAAACTTTAAGCGCTAACTGAGCTATTGCGATTCCAAGTTTTCCAGCTCCTAGTATACCAAGCACTGGTCTAGGACTATCCATTCAGCAACTCCCTCACACGAGATATTACTTTTTTGCCATAGAGTTCAACCATATGCAACCGAGCGCTTGCTGGCATTGGTCCACCCCCATACACGAGATCAAATCGATTAACATTTAACGCTTTAATCGTGTTTGCCATTTTTTGGGCAACAGTCTCCGGCGATCCAATATAGAGTGAGCCATTTTTCACTTCTTGATCAAAATGCTCCTTTTGCATAGGAGACCATCCCCGAGTTTTCCCAATCCGATCAAAGTTAATTTTGTGTGCAGGCCAAGCTATACTGACTGCTTCTTCATCAGTATCTGCAATAAAACCTGGAGAGTGAATACCAATTTCATCAACCTTTGTACCAAATTCTGATGCAGCCTTATGATATAACTCTACATAAGGAATAAATCGTGCAGGCGAACCACCAATTACGGCCAACATTAATGGGAAGCCATACTTTGCAGCTCTGATAACAGACTGAGGGGAACCACCAACCCCAATTGATGTATGGATGTATCCTGACTCAGTTTTTGGAAAGATATCCGCTTCATGAAGAGTCGCACGAGTTGTTCCTTCCCACGTAACTGGTTTTTCTGTCAAAATCTTGGCAAACAATGCAACTTTTTCTTCAAACAAAATTTCATAATCTTGTAAATTATAACCAAAGAGCGGGAATGATTCTGTAAATGAACCACGCCCTAAGATAATTTGTGCACGACCGTTAGACAATGCATCTACGGTGGCAAAACGTTCAAATACTCGTACAGGATCATCAGAACTTAGGACAGTGACTCCTGAAGCTAGTTTAATACGTTTCGTTTTTGTTGCTATACCTGCGAGAACAGTTTCTGGACTGCTGATTGAAAAATCAGAACGGTGATGCTCACCAAGAGCAATGACATCGATTCCAAGTTTGTCAGCGAGTACAGCCTCGTCAACTACCTGACGAATAGCAGCTGCATGGCTAAAAAGGTTGCCATCTTTATCGACTGGTATATCACCAAATGAATCTAGTCCAAAAAGAATGTTCCGTTGTTGCTTGTATGAGGATTTTGGCATAGTTTACGAAAGTATATCAAAAAAATGATTGCACAGGTTGACTATTTAGTAACTTTTAACCGAGAAACTTGTTATATTTAAAAAGTTATTTACTAGATTGTGTTTTTAAACACTCTTTTTGTAAGAAAATGATATTTTTTGAAGCCAAATTGAGGTTAAAAACGGTGTTGTCGAGCACCCAGAGGACATCTTTATTGAAGGAACTTGTAGGCGTGGTTGTCGAGCCTGGATTCGAACCAGAATAAACAGATCCAAAGTCTGTTGTCCTACCGTTAGACGACTCGACAACGACACCTACAAATCGAGTAATTGAGTATCTAAAAAATTTCTACCTTGTCCAGATTTCAAAAACTTTTCTCTTTTCATTGCTTCACTTCTACTTTTATAACTTTCTTTATAAATTAGCTTCCAAGGTCTTCGACCTTTAGTATATCTTACTTTCCCTGCGTTATGCTCAATCAACCGTTTATTAACATCTTCTGCACTTCCAACATACCTCGTTCCATAACTTATACTTTTAAGAACATATGTATAAAACATATATCTAGGATTCTCCGCCAGAGGCGGATGCGCCCTTGGCGCAGAACCAGAATAAACAGATCCAAAGTCTGTTGTCCTACCGTTAGACGACTCGACAATTTTAATTTATTAGACCAACTTTGATTTTCTCAACAGTTTACTCCTTGATAAACGTACCCATAATTTTACTAAACTTGAGGGGAAATTGCCACTAGGGGAAGATTTTCCTTATTTATGAAACAACCCAATAAGCTCCGCTTGATCAAGGATGTGCCCCTGCATTGCAGTTTCAACAGTGTTTTTATCAGCACTCAGATCAAGATCCAAAAACGTATCCAGTGCGTAG
>DATIGJ010000087.1:0-3636 GCA_035454765.1 Patescibacteria group bacterium | reverse complement strand
TGTCATGAGAATTTGTATAAAAGCCGCAAGAACTGCTGCTTCAAATTTACCCCGTGTTTGCTGACAGTAGATAGGATTTTCTTGTACCTTGCTGAAGTTAAGGAGATCGGCGGTATATTTTTTATCAAGTTCAATATGTACACCAAATCCTGCGGCTGAGCCAAGGGGTGATTGATCCATCAGGTTATAGGCGGCTTGAAGGGATTTGCTATCATCTTCGAGTGACGCGATAAAACTGCCGATCCACATTGCAACTGATGTTGGCATGGCTTTTTGCATATGGGTGTAACCAGGCATAGGAAGCGTGCCATATTTTTTAGTAAATACCTTAAATGTTTTGAGTAAAATGGTAATTTCTTTTTGAATTTTTTCGATCTCTGCTTTGCCGAAAAGCCTCAGGGTCGTCAGTATTTGGTCATTTCTGGATCGTGCTGTATGGATTTTTTTACCTGTCTCGCCATATTTTTCGGTGAGGAAGTTTTCAATTTTGGTATGAATATCTTCGTCCCCTGCTGCAAGCAGAAATTTGCCATCATGATTGAGTTTGAGAATTTCTTTGAGTCCTTCTTCAAGTTGTTGGAGTTCTTCTTTCGTAATAATCTTAATTTTATGCAACATTTTTGCATGAGCAAGTGATCCATAGACATCGTATGGAATAAGTTTTTGATCGCATAGCAAATCATCTTTTGTTTCAAAGTGTTCGATAAATGCGTTTAATGACTGATTATTTTTTTGCCACAGTTTCATACTTTTCTCCTTCCGACGTTTGTTAGATTGTAGGTAAATACAATATTTTTTGTTGCCGGTGATATTCCTATGCCGGTTCTTCGTGCACCTATATTTTGCATCGCTCTTTTAGCCGGCGTATTCAGTACATGGACTTTTGCGATTGCATCAGTTCCGTGATCAGTAACTGCTTTTATAGCCGCCAGTCTCATCACTTCTAAGCCAAATCCGTTTGCATAACTGACCCATCCTCCCAGAAACGATACCGGTTTCCCTCGTTTTGTTCCTGGAACAATATTGGTATGCGCTAAGAGTTGATCCGAGTCTCTTGCGTCAACAAGCATGAGAGACATGCCAGAAATAATCAGTTTTGTAACTTCATCCGGTGTCAACGGTTTTGTAAATCGTGATCCACTTACGGAATCACTTATTTGTTGCGCAAAAAGCGCAAGTTGTCGTTGACTTAATCTATCAGCATTTTGATGCACGATTGCTTGTCTTCCTTTAACTGAGATATGTTCACTCGTCATAAAAAAAGCCCTTGTAAAACCTCAAAAAATTGAGATTTTACAAGGGCCCTCAAAGACTAGGACGGTACCACCTTGTTTTTTAACTTATTCCCATCAAAAAACCACCTTGCGGTGGGTTTACAGTTATAAGCTAATCTTATTATCTGCGCTCCGTTGCCGACACGCTTTGTCGTATTTTTACGGGTGACTTCCGGAATACTTATGCTTATTTGCAGCTTTCTCGTATTCAGCTTGTCTACTGCGGTAGACTTTTTATCCCGTATAGCTTTAGCGACGTGGGACAAGTGCTTTTATTTAATTGAATAAAGTATAGCATTCTATTACTTATTTTGTCAAATTTGGTTATAATAAGAATGATTATGTGGTTGATATTGATTCTTCTTCTTTCGGCGGTACTTCGATTTTTTTGGCTCAATCTTTTTCCGACCTCTGTTACTGGTGATGAACTCACATACATTTTATCCGCGAAATCATTTTTGTTAACAGGGAGTGATCTTAGTGGGGCTCTCCCCTGGTGGCAGATTTTACTTTTTCAGTATCCGCCGACGGTCTTGCCTCAGGCTGAACTCCCCTACTTCCTTTTGCTTCCATTTGTGAACGGAGATTTTTCTCTTTTTCTCATTCGATTACCCTTTGCCGTTCTTGGTATTCTCTTAGTTTGGTTGGTGTATGCTGTTGCGAAAGAATTTTTTACTCGTCCGGTTGCACTTTTTGCCGCTTTTTTTACCGCAATTAGTCCCTGGCTTATTTATATCAACAGGACAGCATATGAAATGACGCCTGCGCTTGTTTTTTACCTTGCTGGCTTACTGGTACTCTTGAAAACAAAGAGTTGGAAAATCTTTTTCGCTTTTCCGTTTTTTATCCTTGCGTTTTATTCGTATATCGCAACGAAAGTGGTATTTTTGCCGTTTATCTTTCTTACGCTTCTTTTTCTCTTTCTTATCAAGAATAAACGTCGGTATCTGAAGCAATATAGTATGTTTGCAATTCTTTCTGTTGTTTTTGTCGGTTTGTTTATCGTTCTTCTCCAGCATAATGGTAGTTCGCGAATGAGTGAATTCTTACTTCCAACCTCTGACGTCGTTTCGCAACAGGTTGACTCGCTTCGGAGGACTTCCCTTGCAACACCTTTGACCGATCTTTTTATCAATAAAATGACTGTTTATTTTTCGATGGTGTTGAATCGGTTTTATCTTTTTGTCTCAGGGACATATTTGTTTACTGCAGGAGATGGTTTTTTCGGCATGTGGCATCATGGTGTCTTTTATGCAGTGGATATGGTATTTCTGTTGCTTGGTTTGTATTTTTTGGCGCGAAAAGAGCGGTTTGTTTTTTTGTATTTTGTTGGCATTTTATTTATTGGTTTGCTGCCGCAACTGCTCCATCAAGGGAGTGATAATTCTACCCCACATCTGACATTTATTTTCCCCTTTTTCCTGATGATAATTGCGTATGGGGTTACTTCTGTTATTTCTTTGTGGAAACGTTATCAGAAACTGTTTCTTATGATCATAGTGGCGATCTATGGGGTATTTTTGGCAAATTTTTTGTTTATCTATTTTTATCAGTATCCCATTCGTGGACAGTCAGATTTTTCAAGCCGTCTTTTAGCCGGTTATCTTGCATTACATAATCGTGATACTTCTGTTGTTGTGCATTCGGAACGTTCTGCCGATTTATTAAAGAAATATATTTTTTATCAGTCTTTGTATACCCGTGAGACTGCTCTCCCACTGCGTTTACAATTAAGGGAGTTGTCACCCCAAATTGCCAATGTTATCTTTAAGCCATGTGATGAATCTATTAATCCTGAAGAGATAGATGCGGTAGTGATTGTTGCTTCGAGTTGTCAGTCATTACAAACTGATCAGCAGTCAATCGTTATTGGTCAGGCTCTTGATAGTGGGAGTACCTATCGGATCTATAATGATAGGGTTTGTCGCTATCCGCTCAAGAGATATATTGCTGATTTGACTGTTTCGGATTTTGCAGTGGAATCGCTTCCTCAAAAGAAATTTTGCCAAACGTTTATTCTTTCCCAGTAGTTTGTCGTTCCGTAGCAGTGAGGACATTATCAAAAAGCATTGCGACGTTGACCGGTCCGACGCCTCCTGGTGTTGGTGTATAGTATGATGCTATTCCATCTACGTCTTCTTCATTGTAATCTCCGTGTAATTTTCCATCAGCACCTCGCAAGATGCCGACACCGATAAGAACAGCACCTTTTTTGAGTTGTTCTGCTTTGACGACGTTTTCTTTTCCGACGGCACTGATAATTATATTTGCTTGTTTCATGAGTTCTTCGCCGTTATGTGTTCGGCTATCAATAAGTTGGTGAGGAATATTTCGTTTGTTGAATTCATTAATGATAGGACCG
>DATIGJ010000086.1:0-3716 GCA_035454765.1 Patescibacteria group bacterium | reverse complement strand
GAGATTTTTTCCTGCGCAATAAGATCCTTGAAATGATTGATGAAGGGTTTTTGTGTAGTAATTTCTTGAAGAGAAAAATTCTTTAGTAATTTTTTTACAGCATGTGTATACCGTCCATCAGTAAAAATGTATTGTGAATTTTGTGTGATAAGTAGATATGCTTCTCGTTCGCTGTTTGAAAAATAGGAAAAGTCAGTCAAATGTACAATGTGTTCAAGAGAAGAAACCAGTAAAGCATCAACGTCATGTTTTGTAAGGAGTTCTCTCATGTCGCCAAGACGTTTTTGCATGATTTTTTATTCTAACGCTTTAATATGTGGGTTGATAGGAAGATCAATAAAACTAATAATTCTGTCAGGGACAACTAATGTCGCATCTTTTGTGTCAACAAATCCAAGTGCGGAAATCCTGTCACCAAGCGCCAATTTTGAAAATCCTGATTTGACCAATCCATCCTCCAAGTCATAGGTAGAAATTGTGGTACTTGTTTGATTATCAAGTTTGTAGGATTTATTATCTGTTGTCGTAATGGTAATGATGAAGTTTTTTTTGTCAATATCGGAAACGGTTCCACTGAGAAAAATGGGGTCAACACTGGTATTGATAAATCGAGCGAGAATACGTTTGGATTGTTTGTTATACAATCCCAAGATGCTGATACGGGTTCCTTTTTTTAGATCTGATAGTCCAAAGGTCTTATTGGATGCTGAAGAAAATTTGGTAATTTCGTCAACATCAACGAAACGGGTATTACCAAGAACATCCGTTGTTGATATTTTGCTTCCTGAAACTTCCGTAACGATACCAATCATTCCACGTTTTTCGACAAGATTTAATTCTGACACACGAGAGGCAATTTTTTCTTTTAATTCATTGATTTGTTCATTGAGTTTTTCACTAATCGCAGCCGTCGGGGTTGTTGCTTTTGGTGTGGGAGTTGGTGTCGCCGCAAAGACGACTGTCGGATTAGCAATAAGTATTATTACTATTATAAATATAAAGGAAATAATTTTTTTCATACGCTATTAAAATTCTTCAGTTGAGTACGTAACTGTTTTCGTAACTGTCTGTTCCTCGCCATTTGGGAAAATTGCTGTAATATAGATAATTGTTGTGCCGCTTGGAATCGAAACATTAACAGAAAAATTACCGTTGTCAGCAGGTTCAATAATTTCATCAACATCTTCTGTTGATACCATGACTGTTGCGTCATTTCTTGTGTTGCCGCTTACTGTAATGGTTTTTTTATTGGTGACTTCTTCTTCTTTTGGAGAATCAATAGTGAGAAGATTTGCGCTATCAGGAGTGGGGGAGACGGATGATTTTGGGACAAGATTAATTGCTTTATCTTTGTCGGGTATTTCTTTGGTCATTTGATAAAAATAAAAAGCTGCCCCAGCCGCAATCAGACCAACAATAACAGCAATAAAAGAGAGGATGACGCGTTCAGTTTTCATAGAAGTGTGTGTCTGATGATACGTCAAATGTCAGATCTTGTCAAGGAAACCGGCTTGTGTTAGTATGAGGTACATGGAAATTGCACTTCTTCCAAAATCAGGGATCAGAATAAAAGGAAAAAAAGCAACGATTGCCGTTGATTCTACAGATAAAGTAGTATATGAAGCTGTCTTGGCTCTTGCAAAGTCTGCTGAAGAAGTAATAGTTCCTGATGAGAGCGTGCTGATTTTTAGTGTTGGTGAATTTGAGGTTGGTGGTATTAAAATTACCGGAATTCGTTCCGAGGCGGGGAGAATGATTTATAGTGCGCTTGTTGATGGTATAAGTATTCTTATCGGCGGGTTGAATGCTCTTGAAAAAACACATAGTAAACTGCAGGAGCATGATATCGTCGTTGTTGACTGTGAAGAGGAAGGAAGTTCTTCTTTTGTTGCATCACTTGCGTCAAATGTCGTTGTTTTTTATGGCCCTCATGCTGCGATTACCTCTTCAGCCTTTGGAAAAGATGCGGTGAAAATTCAAAATAAATACAGTAATACAAAGGATAAACTTCCTATTGAACTTGAGACGGTTCTGCTCGGATAATAATTTAAGAATATACATTCTTTTTTTCCTGTTGCATCTATGGCGCCAATCAAAGTTTTACCTCACAATGACGATGCCGAACAAAGTGTTTTGGGTGCTATCTTAATTGATAAACTCGCAATTATTGGTATTTCTGAAAATCTTTTTCCTGATGATTTTTATAATGAAACCAATGGTATTATTTATCAGGCGATGCTTGGTCTTTATGAAGAGCGAAAACCCATTGATTTACTGACCCTTACTGCGCAGCTCAAAAAGACAAAACAGTTAAAGCAAATTGATTCTGAATATCTCACAGGGTTGGTAGATGTTGTGCCCACTGCTGCAAATGTTTCCGAGTATACCAAGATTGTTAAGGAATGTGCTACCAAAAGAAATTTAATTCATGCAGGCGTTGAAGTTGCAGAGTTGGGATATCAGGAAAGCTCAGAAGTAAAAGATGTTCTTGATAAAGCCGAATCTGCGATTTTTTCTATTTCTCAATCACATATGACGCGTGGGTTTGTGCCGATTAAAGCAACATTGACTGAGAGTTTTGATAGAATTGATGAATTACAAAAATCAGGAGAGGGATTTCGGGGTGTACGAACAGGATTTATTGATCTTGATAATGTGCTTTCCGGCATGCAAAAAAGTAATTTATTGATTTTGGCTGCTCGACCTGGACAAGGGAAAACGGCTTTTATGCTGAATATTGCACAAAATATTGCTGTCCAGCAGCAAAAACCCGTTGGTATTTTTTCTCTGGAAATGAGTAAAGAAGAATTAGTTGATCGGTTATTGATTGGGCAAGCAGATGTTGATGCCTGGAAGCTCAAGACAGGACGATTAAATGCAGAAGATTTCGAAAAAATTTCTGAGGCAATGGGACAGCTAGCTGACTCGCCAATTTTTATTGATGATACGCCAGGTTTATCACTTACAGAAATGCGCAGTAAAGCTCGAAGATTGCAGATCGAGCATAATTTATCATTATTGATTGTTGATTATTTACAGCTTATTGATCCGGGGAAAAAGTATGAAAGCCGTGTACAGGAAGTTGCATTGATTTCTCAGGCGCTTAAGAACCTTGCTCGTGAACTCAATATTCCTGTTCTTTCTGCCTCGCAGTTGTCTCGTGCGGTAGAACATCGTGGAGAAAAGAAGCCGCAGCTGGCAGATCTTCGTGAATCAGGCACGATTGAGCAGGATGCGGACGTTGTGATGTTTATTTACCGGCCTGATACAGAGATTACTTCGCCAATGATTCCGAGTAAAGTATTAATTGCTAAACACAGAAACGGCCCGACAGGTGAGATTGATTTACTGTTTCAGGGTAATAGAATACGCTTTAATAGTGTTGAAAAAAATATTTCTGCTGCGTAAGTATATAAAACCTGCTATCTTTGCTACAATTAAGATATGATTTCTCGATTAAAACGGATGTTCTATTTTCCTGTTGCGTGGTATTTTCGGTTTTTTGCAGGGATTCGGTTACGATTATGGAATCCTCGTGTTATTGTTGTAACGGGATCGAATGGCAAAACGACTCTGTTTCATTTGCTTGAATCGCAACTGCGTGAGAAAGCACGATTTTCACATCATGCCAATAGTAGTTTTGGTATTCCGTTTTATATTCTTGGTCTTGAAAGAAAAACATTATTAAAAAAAGAATGGCTTTCTTTATTTTTTTT
>DATIGJ010000085.1:0-6817 GCA_035454765.1 Patescibacteria group bacterium | reverse complement strand
TAAAGAAACTTAGAATCGTCTCCTGGAGTGATAATAATACCCAATAATGAAAATATTATTGCAAATATGCCAAGTATAGTTATATTTCTATCTACAGAAAAATAATAAGGTAGTTTCCCATTTCTAAAAAGTAATAATTGTTTTCTTTCCCAATTATTATTGTTTACAGTAAAAAGTGCAAAAACAGCAACAAAAATAGAAAGTGCTGTTAATAATGCACTAAATGCCGTCTGAATAGTTTGATTTGTAGAAAATTCAATTATAAAAAAATTTAGGACAACGAGTGGCAATAATGTCTCAAAAAATCTAATTAATTTTTTTAATTTATTTTGTCCTTGGAAAAATTCAAAAAAAATAAAACTAAAAATAGTATTTTTATACTTGTCTAAATCAATAAAATTATTCTTAATAACAAATTGAAATTTTCTTATGTCATTTTCATCTTCAATTTTAAATTGAATTTTTGAAAGATTTTTACAAGATAAGTAAATTATTTTTCTTACCTTAACAATATTAACTGGTGGATTATTTAAATAATTATATATTCTTACAAAATCATCAAAACTAATACTCTCTTGGCCTTCTGAGTGTTGAAGTTTATTAATATATCGCTTTGTAATCTTGATCATGTACCTAAAAAAGTTCTTCTTGATTCTTTTGTTTTGTTATAGATCTTATTCTCATAGGCTCAAGCTTCTCAAGTATAGCCGGTATTTGTTCAGATAATGGTTTATCATCTTCTATTAAAATCTCTACTTTCCTATTAATGACAGCTGACGTAGTTCTTATTGAATCATTCTGTCTATATAAAATCCTTTTGGGATTTCTTGAACCTTCTAATAAAGCTCTTGCAATTGGATTTTTTTTCAAACTCTCTCCCTTTTTTGCTTTTAAAGAAGCTGTACGAACAGTTTTAGCAGACTTTATTGCTCCTTCTTCCATTGCTTCTTGATATTCTTCTTTAGGATTAAAATATGTTTGTCTCTGACCTCCTCTTTTTAGTTTTTCTTCTTCAATAAGTTTACTATCAAAATCTTGTAAATCTAATTCATAAACCTCATCCGCTGTCTCATAAAAAATTTTAATAATTTCGTTCCTATTAATTTCATCATGTGCTTCAACCAGCTCATGAAACGTAAACCCACTTTTAGATAACGCTATCTTTAAAAGATCTTGAAACTTTAGAGCAATCAGATCTTTACCAGGTAGGTTTGCATCCCTTTTTGCTTGCAGAAACATTTCATGTTTATTTAAATTTATTATAAAATAATATGCCCCACTATCAATATCTTCTTTCTTTATTTCTTTCTTTGTCTCTGGATCATAATCTTTCAAGGTTGTAGGAAATTTCTGAATAAAAATACCAAATAAAATATTATCATTATATGAATCACAATATGTAAAGCCATACTGTCTTTCTACTATTTCTCCATCAAATTTTAAGTTATTTATCTCTGATACAATTTGTTTTACCTTATCTTGAGACATTTTTTCCCAATTAGCTCGAAAAATTTTATAACGATATAAAGTAGTTAACATAATTCAATAAAAAACCCGCAAATTGCGGGCAGATGAAAATACTATATCACAAAATTATTAAAACAATATTAAACAAGGGGTGAAATAAATAGTGAAAAATTTATCCGATTTTGAGGATGTGGTAGACGATTTTTCCTGCTGGAGCTTCAACTTCTACATTCTCACCAACTGCTTTGCCCATAAGAGCTTTTCCAAGCGGTGATTCATGAGAAATTTTTCTCTGTTGAGGATCTGCTTCCCATTCACCAACCAATTTAAAGATTTCTTCCTTATCCCCGATTTTGACTTTTACTTCAGACCCAAGACTGATCATTTTGTCTCCATGATGATCCTCAATAACTTCGACATGTTTCAGAACTGCTTCAAGTTCTTCAATTCGTCCATCAACAAAAGCCAATTCTTCTTTTGCAGCAGTGTAAGCACCATTTTCAGAAAGATCGCCTTGTTCCCGTGCATTTGAAAGCTCAGTAACGGTCTGTGGCCGTTTGACATTTACCAGCTCATCATGTTCTTTCTGAAGAGCATCAAGGCCTGCTTGTGTTAAGAAGACTTTTTTGTCATTTGCATTCATATTTTTTTACAAGAAATCCCTCTTTTTGAGGAGGGAAGTTTTAAATCTTTGCCAGTATAGTTAATATTCAAACCTTTGTCAATAAACCGAAGTTTCTCAATTTTGAGCGTAAAAGCTCAAGAGTTTGCAACCTATAATCATTTGGGTGAAGCGCTAAAATGTGTTTACGGACGATTTCCTTTGTTTGATGTTTTTTCATCAAATTTTTTTGCAGAAATGAAGCAATCCGTTCAAGCGGACGGGAAAAAATAAGTTTTCCGAAAAAACGAATCACCCAATAGTCTATCGTGCCCAAAGAACGCAAAAAAAGCGCATGTTCATTCTGACTATTTGGCCTGAACGTGGTAATCCAACTATTACTTGCGAGAAACCGCTCATAACACTGATCCCGCTGAAATAACGGAACAATTTGTGCAATTTCATGTGCTGTATACACATCTCTCTTGCCTGATGGCCACGACAATCGGGACTCATCAATAAAAAGATTCACACAGATTTTATTCGCAGGTTTCTTATCATTTCTTTTTCTTCGCAACCCAAGCCATTCAAGTACCACAAGCACCCACAGTCTCGTCATAAAAAGGGTATCTTTTTTCACGATAAGAAACAAATCAATATCCGAATCCTCAGTCACATTCTTCATCGCGACACTGCCGCTGATGCCGATAAACTGGATGGTTGGAATATGTGCCAGATAAAACGCTGCTTTTTTGGCAAGAGCAGTTTTTTTTGCAAGAAAGACATTGTTATGCTTGCGTTTTCCAACGAGAGATGTCCTTCCTGCCAAGACATAATAGCCGTCTTTCCACACAATAGTAGATGGCAAACGGTTAAGTGTGTCTAGAAACGTTTGATACGCAATCTTCTTCTCGCTCACTAAAAATCGCCAGAGTTCATCAATCGTGAGAGGAAAATCAAAAATATCACTATAGATAAGGGTTGAGAGCAGTGCTTTTTCTGTTTCAGAATACTTACTGGATGCCATACTGCGCGAAGACCTGGGCAATGCCTTGATTAAGTGTCTCAACAACGGTTTGCGTTGAAGAACCATCCGTGATTATACCATTAACTGCATTTTCCAGATACCGGTTGCTGACAGAATTGAGACCCGTACTGCCATCTCCCGTATCACTAACAAAAAATGACGACCTCGCGTTTTTCAGTTGATTCACAAACGGATAGATAAGCGTATTTGCTTTTAATGACTCGGCAAGATCAACACGAGGGTAGAGCTGTCCGAAGGGACGAGTCTTTGCTGCTTCGGTATACAACTTCTGTACTGTCTCTTTTTGAGCAAGATAGGCAAGAAATGCCAATGCTTCCTGTTGATTGGCGCTTCGATTAGAAATACCTGTTACCCAATAACTTGCAACTGTCGTATTCCGGTCAAAAAGGCTCGGCACCGGATGGATCGTAAACTGAAGATCTTTATTCAGCCGTTGAATCGTAAAAATATCCCACGAATAGCCGAAATAAAACGCGAGTTTCCCCTGACTAAAAAAGACAACTGACTGCGGCAAATCCCCATTCCAGATAGCTTGATCTCCTTTGGCAAACGAGACATAAAAATCAAGCGCGTCACCTTCATCTTGAGGCGAGGAACCGAATTGATTCATCATAATCCCCTGCTGCAAAAAAAGCAGTGAAATAATATCCGGCGCATGAGTGACATTTCCGTAGGTTCCCAGGGCAGCACCGGCAGTACGAATCGTCCCATCTTCCTCTTTCACGGTAAGTCGTCTGGCAACACCCACAAAATCTTCCCACGTTGTCGGAACCGGTTCTCCTGCCGCTGCCAATAATTCCGTATTCACAAAGAGACTTAAGCTGTCCGCTGCAAAAGGGATCCCGTAAATCGCCCCATTCTGAATCAGATCTTCCTGCATCACAGGATAATAGGTCTTCTGAAACGCTTCTTGCGTGATCACATCTGTCGGCAGAGGAACGAGCAAACCGGAGAGCATCGGATACCAGGTGTTATGAAATAAAAAAATATCGGGACCATTTCCCTGATCTGACCTGACGACGACCCGCTCCCGATATTGGTTTGGATCTTGTTTGCTATACACAACGTCAACATTTGGATGCTCTTTTTCGTAACCAGCAATAATCGGCTCAACTATCTGCGGATCTTCCCATAATCCCCACCAATTAAGTGTCACTTTCTCCTCCTGACCTTTCGGAAGAAACAGAGTCACAAGAAAGATGATTACAAGAAAAATAACAATTCCGATGACAATTTTCAGAATTGGCAACTTTGGCAACTTAGGAAGTGCTCTCGTGGAAGATGATGAAGCGTTTTGCGTAGGAGGTGTACCTGCCGGAGCTTGAGCAGGGGTAGATTGAGCGGGAGAAGGCTGAATAGGAAGCGGCTGAGGAACAGAAGTCTGAATCTGAGACAATGGTGCCTGCGGTACAGGTGTTTGTTGCGGCGCTGCCGAGCTCTGTGGTGGTATCGTGTCATTGTTGGCCATATTTATAGTATAATACCTTAAGATCGGCCATGACAAGCTTACTTTCATCACTGCTGAAAAAATTTCCAAAATTAAAAATAAAAAAACATGTGGTACTTCATACCGCAAAGGCTATTCTCTGGTTTAGTCTCGGCGCACTCGTGGGACTTTTCTTTTTTACCAGTTTTCTCTTTATCGTCTACCGACAAACCCATACAAATACCGTGTATGACGGCGTCATGATCGGCGGCATTGATTTTGGAGGAAAAACACAAAAACAGGTACAGACGTTTTACGCCCAAAAAAATACCTATATTCAGAATACAGCCATGACTCTCACGCATGACGAGATGATCGCCACCATTTCAGCCAAAGAAATCGGATTTGGTTTTGACGACAAACTGCTAGCAGAACAGGCATTTAGTATCGGCAGATCAAACAATCTTCTTACGAATATGAGTCTGATCTTGCAAGCCTATCTATTTGGCGTCTCACTTGCTCCTTCCTATCATTATGAAGAAGCAAAGCTGAATGCCTTACTCGCACCGATCCAAAAAACCATTAATGTCAAACCGATAGATGCGCTTTTTGAAGTCGAAAACGGCAGAGTTAAAGCATTTCGTATTTCAAGTGACGGAAAAACGGTTGATACAGGCGCACTCAAACAGAACCTGATCGCACGGTTTTCATCACCAGCCCAAACACCTTTGCCACAAACAATGAATATGAACATCCCTGTCACTATTACCAAACCTGCCATCACTACTGACGAGATTAATGATCTGGGCATTACCGAACTCATCGGTCAAGGAACATCCCTTTTCCCCCACTCAATCGCAAACAGAGTCTTCAACATAGGACTTGCATCATCACGGATCAACGGTGCGTTAATAAAACCAGGCGAAACATTCTCCTTTACCAAAACAGTCGGCGACATTTCCTCATTAACCGGATACAAACAGGCATATATTATTGAAAACGGCAGAACGGTTCTCGGTGATGGCGGTGGCGTCTGCCAGGTATCAACGACACTTTTCCGCGCTGCACTGGATGCAGGACTGCCAATCGTGGAAAGACATCCCCACGCATATCGCGTTAGTTACTATGAAGCAGATGCGGGACCAGGAATTGATGCTGCTACCTACTATCCCAGCGTTGATCTCAAATTCAAAAATGATACCGATCATCATATTCTGATTCAAACAATCTTTGACCCGACAAATATTCGGCTGACCTTCCAGCTTTTTGGCACCAGCGACGGCAGACAGGCAACAATCAGCGAGCCGGTCATCCTCTCTCAATCACCAGCACCTGAGCCACTCTACCAGGATGATCCGACCCTTCCTGTCGGACAGGTCAAACAAGTTGACTGGGCAGCAGCAGGAGCTAAGGTCTATTTCACCCGAACGGTTACCAAAGATGGTGAAGTCATCAGCGAAGACACGTTTAATTCAAATTATCGTCCCTGGCAGGCAATCTATCTTCGGGGAACACAACAGTAAAATAAGCCAATAAACCAATATACAAATAACCCAATCAATGTAAAATGTAGAATAAAAAAATTTGTTTATTGGATTATTTGTCATTGGGTTATTCCAAAACTATGCGTGAAGATAAAATTATTACACCAGATAAAGCACTTCAAATCGCAAAGCTTTTACATAATGAAAAAAAAAGCATAGTTTTGGTTGGTGGTTGTTTTGATATTTTGCATCTTGGCCATATAACCTTTCTCGAACAGGCAAAAAAACAAGGAGATATCCTTTTTGTCTTTGTTGAAAGTGACCACATGATAAAACATACCAAAGGAGACACGCGTCCCGTCAATAACCAGCATGATCGGGTAAAAATTCTCTCACATCTTGATCTCATTGATTACCTTATTCCTCTCTCAGATAAACCTGATTATGATGAACTGGTAATCCACATAAAACCTGCTATAATTGCAACCACACGGGGTGATGCCAATCGTTTTCACAAAGAACGACAGGCAAATGAAGTCGGTGCACGGGTTGTTGATGTCACGGATGAAATATCCAATAAATCAACAACAAAAATAATCAAAATATTAGAAGAAATTTAACAAGGTATGAATAAATTTATCATCATTTTTGGTCTCCTTCTCCTTCTTGGTGTCGGTATTTT
The DNA here is from genome assembly GCA_035454765.1 of Patescibacteria group bacterium. GTDB lineage: Bacteria > Patescibacteriota > Microgenomatia > Levybacterales > UBA12049 > DATIGJ01. The sequence goes on along the minus strand of DATIGJ010000085.1, from coordinate 109 downwards.
TTACTATCAATTTCGAAATCAAAGCGTCCAGGCAACCGGAAAAGCTACCATCGGAGAACAGACATTCACCGTTGAAACAGTGACAGCATCTGAAGCACAACAAATCGGA
>DATIGJ010000084.1:0-6996 GCA_035454765.1 Patescibacteria group bacterium | reverse complement strand
GGTACAGTAAAAGTGAGAGATTTAATGACTGTTGAAAAATATACTTACGTTCAGCATATTGCGAGTGAGGTGACTGGTATAATAAGGAGCGATGAAACCATGTTTTCGGGATTGGCAGCAAACTTTCCAACGGGAACGCTGACTGGTGCTCCGAAGATTGAGTCAATGAAAATTATTGATGGTAACGAGAAAGAGGCACGTGGTCCATATGGTGGAGGAGTCGGACATTTTGGATTTAATGGTGATTGTACTTTTGCGATTGCAATCCGGTCATTATTTATCTCAGGTGAAGAAGCTTTTGCTCAAACAAGTGCAGGTATTGTCTATGATTCTGTAGCTGAACAAGAATATGATGAAGTGCAAAAAAAATTAGCAGCAATGAGAAAGGTATTAGAAGTATGAAAGTATTAATTATTGATAATTATGATTCATTTACGTACAACCTGTATCAGTATGTGGGAGAATTGTTGCAGGAGAAAGAAAAAACTTTTGTTTTGGATGTTGTGAGAAATGATGAGCTTACATTTGAAGAGATACAAAAACGGAAGTATGACAAAATTATTATTTCTCCAGGTCCAGGCGATCCGGCAGATGCTGCATATTTTGGTGTCTGTTCGGATGTAATAATGAAACTCGGGAAAACGATACCGGTATTGGGGGTTTGTCTTGGTATGCAGGGGATTGCTTATTATTTTGGTGGAAAAGTAGTTCGAGCAAAAAAACCAATGCATGGGAAAATAAGTATCATTGCTCATGACGGAAAAGGGGTTTTTCAAAATATTCCGCAAGATATTGAAGTCATGCGATACCAGTCTCTCGTTGCAAAGAAAGAGAGTTGACCTGATGTTTTAGAAATTTCCGCAATAGCAAAAGATACAGAGGAAATTATGGGACTTCGGCATAAAACATATCCGATTGAAGGAATTCAATTCCATCCGGAATCATTTGCAACAGAAGCGGGGAAAATATTACTAAAGAATTTTTTATTTGATTGAATATAACAATTTTGTTTAATCACAGTGAGCGATAGCTCAGCTGGGAGAGGTGAATAATATGGAGAGTACAATATTATTAAATAATTTATTAGATAAAAAAAATGTGACAACTTCAGAAACAAAAATATTTCTTGAAAACGTTATGAAAGGAGAGGTGCCTTCCTCGCAACTTGCAGCAATTCTTGTTGCACTTCGAATGAAAGGTGAGACGGTTGATGAAATTGTCGGTTTTATTAAAGCAATGCGAGAACAGATGGTTCACGTTTCCGTAAAAGATGCGATTGATGTTTGCGGTACTGGAGGAGACGGAAGTAAAAGTTTTAATATTTCAACAGCAGCATCATTTGTTATCGCAGGAACAGGTGTACGCGTTGCCAAACATGGCAATCGAGCGGCAAGTAGTACCTGTGGCTCTGCGGACGTTCTTGAAACATTGGGGGTAAATATCAATCTTTCCAGTGAGCAAGCTAAAAAAATTCTTGAAAAGGTAGGGATGGTTTTTCTTTTCGCACCGCTTTTTCACCCTGCGACAAAACATGTTGTAGCGGTTCGGAAAGAATTGAAAGTAAGGACAATTTTTAATTATATTGGTCCATTTTTAAATCCTGCATCGGTAAAGCGTCAGATTATTGGAGTACCCAATAGAGAAATTGCTGAAAAATTGATTCAGGTCGGCAAAAAATTAGATTACAAACATTTGCTTATTATTACCAGTGATGATGGTATGGATGAAATCAGTCTTTCTGCAGAAACGTATATTGTGGAGTTAAAAAATAATAGTATTAAAAAAATTGTTATTGATCCTGAGAAATTAGGTTTTACAAAAGTAGCGAAAAAAGAGATTGAAGAGGGTACATTGGAACAAAATGCAGAATTTATAAAAGAAATTTTAAATGGTGTAAAAAATGCGAAGCGAGATATTGTTGTTTTAAATAGTGCGGTTGCGTTGTATGCTGCAGGAAAAGTAAAAACGATTAAGCAGGGGATTGCATTGGCAGAGAAGGCGATTGATAGTGGAGCAGCAAAAAACATTTTTGAACTTTTAAGAAAGGAAACAAAAAAATATGAAAAATAATAATCAAAAACTACATGGAATTCTTTTAGAAATTCTCCAGAAGAAACAAGAAGATTTGTCTTTACAGAAGGAACATTTTGATGCACATGAATTTCATGAAATGAAAAAAACAAATAAAGAAAACCGATTTAGAAAACTTTTTCATAACAGACAAAACATGATTCTTATTGGGGAAATCAAATTTTCATCGCCAACACATCCACAACTTGGTAAAAAAAGCGAATTACTAGAACGGGTAGAAGAATATGAGAAAAACGGTATTAATGCAATGTCTATAATTACGGAGAAACATTTTTTCAATGGTGATATATCTTTTATCAAAAAAGTAAAAAAGAGAGTAAAACTTCCGATTCTTCAGAAAGATTTTTTTATCGATGCAAATCAAATTTATGAATCAAAAAAAGAAGGAGCTGATGCATTACTCTTAATTGCAAGACTGCTTAATCATGAGACACTATCGCTTTTTGTGAATTTGTGTCAAGCATTGGGGATTGAGCCTGTTGTGGAAATTGCTAATCTTGATGATTTACATAAAGCGGTTAAAACAAAAACAAACATTATTGCAGTTAATGCCAGAGATTTAGAAACATTTGTCGTTGATGTGGAGAAGGCATGTGTCTTGATACGAAAAATTCCTGATAATTTTATTAAGCTTGGTTTTTCAGGTATTGTCTCAAATCACGAATGTGTATTATATAAGAGAGCAGGAGCGGATGGTATTTTGGTTGGAACGAATTTAATGAAAGCAAAAAATGTTGCCGAGTTCATTTCGGATATTCGTCATGTGCAAACAAAAGTAAAAATTTGCGGCGTTCGAACATTTGAAGATGCAAAAATTGTCATTGCTGCGGGTGCAGATTTTTTGGGATTTAATTTTGTTCCTACGTCAAAGCGATATATTGATCCTCAAAAAGTGAAAAAAATTATTAACGACTTACGGCGCATGAATGATGCAGTACGGACAAAATTTGTTGGTGTCTTTCAAAACCAATCTGTTGATGAAGTTAATCATATTGCAGAAATGTTACAGTTGGATTTTGTTCAATTACATGGAAATGAAGACATACCTTATCGGGAAAAAATAAAGATGCCAATAATTCAAAAAATTTATACAGATGGAAGTTATAGAGATCGGTCCAAAAGCGATTATTTGTTGCTTGATAGAGAGGTACAGGGAAAAGGGATGATGATTGATATTACAATAGCAAAAGAAATTGCGCGATTTTTCCCTGTTTTTATTGCAGGAGGATTAACGCAAAAAAATGTTTCAACTGTTGTTAGAGAGGTCATGCCGTTTGCGGTTGATGTTGCAGGAGGAATTGAAACAGATGGCAAACAAGATGAGAAAAAAATTAGACAATTTATTAAAAAAGTAAAGGAGGTAATTTTATGAAAGGTCATTTTGGAAAATATGGTGGACGGTATGTACCGGAAATGTTAATGCCGGCTCTTGAAGAATTGGAGAACGCGTATAACGATGCAAGAAAAGATAAAAGTTTTCAAGAAGAATTTGCATCGTTATTAAAGAATTTTTCCGGACGTCCAACACCATTAGTTTTTGCAGAAAATCTTACAGAGAAATTAGGTGGCGCAAAAATTTATTTTAAAAATGAGGGACTCAATCACACCGGCGCGCATAAAATTACTCACTGTCTCGGCCAAGCACTTATTGCAAAACGGCTTGGGAAAACTCGTCTTATTGCAGAGACTGGGGCAGGGATGCACGGTGTCGCCACGGCAACGGTTGCGGCAAAATTTGGTTTTTCCTGCACTGTGTATATGGGAGAAGTGGATATTGCACGACAACGACCAAATGTTTTTCTCATGGAACAACTTGGTGCAACAGTAGTTCCGGTAACTTCAGGGAGTAGGACACTGAAAGATGCGGTGAATGCAGCGTTGAAAGATTATATTGAGAATGTAAAAGATACGCATTATTTGTTGGGATCTGTTTTGGGACCGCATCCATATCCAACAATGAATCGTGACTTTCAATCAATTGTTGGACAGGAGATCAGAGAACAAATCAAAAAGCACCTGCCTGCCGGCAGGCAGGGAAAACAATTGCCTGATTATGTTATCGCTTGTGTGAGTGGAGGCAGTAATGCAATGGGTGCGTTCACCGATTTTTTAAAAGACACATCAGTTAAATTGATTGGTGTTGAGGCAGGAGGAGTTGGGAAAAAGATTGGTGAGCATGCAGCACGTTTTGGGGGGAGTGGATCTGTTGGTATTGCACAGGGGTATAAAACGTATTTCCTGCAAGATAGTGATGGACAGATTCAGAAAACACACAGTATCTCAGCGGGTCTTGATTATGCCGGAGTTGGACCAGAGATTTCCTATTTACATGATATGAATCGTTTGGAAATGGTTTCTGCAACGGATCAGGAGGTTTTACATGCAGTACAGACGCTGGCAAAGACAGAAGGAATGATTCCCGCTTTGGAGTCAGCGCACGCGGTTGCATATGCACTTAAACTTGCTCCAACACTTTCAAAAGAAAAAGTGATTGTTGTTAACTTGTCGGGTCGCGGCGATAAGGATTTATTTATTTTAGCAAAGGCGTTTAAAGATAAAAAATTTTATGAATTTATGAAGGAACAAGTAGAGGAGGGATATGAATAACTTTGCTCAGCAATTAGGAAAAATAACAAAACAAAAAAAGATCGGACTCATGGCACATGTTGTCGTTGGTTATCCAAGTATTGATGAAACAATTTCGCTTGTGAATACGATGGCAGCTTCAGGTGTTGATATTGTCGAATTACAAATTCCTTTTTCTGATCCTTTAGCTGATGGTCCAACAATTATGAAGGCTTGTGAGATATCCCTGGCACAGGGAACAAAGGTAAAAGACGCATTTATTGTTATGAAAAAATTATCTCAAGCAGTTGTCATACCTCTTTTGTTTATGGCATATTACAATACTGTCTTTAAATATGGCGTTGAAGCATTTTGTCGTGATGCGAAGAATGCAGGGGCAGTTGGTTTAATCGTTCCGGATATGTCGATTGATGAAGAGAAAGAAGAGGGATTTTATGCAGCGTGTAAGAAGTATGATTTGCATACAATTCAGGTTTTATCTCCGGCTTCAACGGAGGAAAGAATAGAGAAAAATGTAAAAGTTGCTAGTGGATTTGTCTATTTTACTGCGCGGCAGGGGACAACTGGTGCAAAAGAAATATTGAATCCTGAGATTAAAACATATTTACAGAAAATGAAAAAGTATTTCTCGATTCCTGTTGCCGTTGGGTTTGGTATAGCAAAAAAAGAACATATCGAAATGCTCAAAGGCCATGCAGATATTGCAGTCGTAGGAAGTGCTGTCATTGATATTATTACTACTTCTCCAAAAGAAAAAATCAATGAAAATGTTAGACGATTTTTTCAGGACTTAATGATACAATAATGCTATGAACAAAAAACGAGTATTATCAGGAATTAGAGCGACTGGACGATTGCATCTTGGCAATTATCTTGGTGCAGTGAAAGGCATGCTTGCCTTGCAAAATGATGATGCATACGAAACATTATATATGGTAGCTGATGTGCATGCTGTAACGACACCATACACTGTTGAAGAACTTCGAAAAAATCGTCGTGAAGTAATCATTGATTATCTATCTGCAGGACTTGATCCTCAAAAAAGTATTCTGTTTCAACAAGCAGATGTACCTGAACATCTCGAGCTTGCGTTTTATTTTTCAAGCGTCGTGACTATTGCACGCATGCAACATCTCCCGACATTTAAGGATAAGGTCAAGCAATATCCTGATGCTGCGACAATGGCACTTCTTAACTATCCGATTCTTATGGCATCAGACATTCTTGTCTATAAAGCAGGGCTTGTTCCTGTGGGTATTGATCAAGAGCCGCATCTTGAAGTAACACGGGAAATTGCCCGTAAAATGAATCAGGAATATGGCACTGATTTTCCTGATGCTCAGCGATTTAAGACAGAAGGGGAGTACATTCCATCTCTGACGGGGACAGGAAAAATGAGCAAATCCGTTGAAGGGTCATACATTAATTTAACTGATGATTTGGAAACGATACAAAAAAAATTAGCAAAAGCACCAACTGATTCAGGAAGAGGGGTAATAAATACTCAGGAAGGTAAAAAGGTTTATTATACGATTTCATCTTCAGTCCCAGATGAGCAAAGCAATTTGTTAGCAAAAGGTGTAGAAGCTTTATTAAAATTTGTCGAATTATTTCAAGGGGAAGAGAGAAGAAAAACCTATGAAAAGTTGTATGAAGGTGATGGGATTCGATATGGTGATTTAAAAAAAGAATTAGCGGAAGCAATTTTTGAAGAACTCAAACCGATTCAGGAAAAGAGAAAATATTTTGAAGAAAATCCTGAAGAAGTGGATAAAATTATTGCAGAAGGAAATGAAAAGGCAAGGGAGATTGCTTCCCAGACAGTCCGCGAAGTCCGCGAAAAAATGGGTCTTCTTTAAAGTTCAAGTTCAGCAGTTAAACCGAAGTGGTCGGAAAGGTCTTCATTTTTCAAAACGTCAAATTTTTTGACAGTAATATCAGGTGTTACAAAAATATAATCAACCGCTGCACCGGGAGGGAAAAGTACTTTTGCCGCATGGGTGCGAGGATTGAGTGTTGTTATGACATGATTTTCATCTATCAAATTTTTTGCAAAAGTATTAATTTTTTTGATAAGTGGATTTTCCGGATCAAGATTGAAATCACCAGTAAAGATAAAAGGAGATACGACTGTTTGTAAATACTTTATAAGTATTTCTCCTTGTTGTGTTTGATGAAGTTGTTCTTTTGTTGTTTTTGCCCAAGCGAGATGACCGTTAAGGAACGATATTTGTTTTCCGTTAATAAATAAACTGAGATGTAGGAGGTTTCGTCCTGCTGTCGTAAAGTCCAAACTATCAGAAGGAAAAGGTGTTGTTC
>DATIGJ010000083.1:0-8210 GCA_035454765.1 Patescibacteria group bacterium | reverse complement strand
AAACCGAAGCGGTACATCAAGCCCTAACTCAAAAAGTCCATGAAGCATTCTCTCCACATTTTTCCATAATCTCACTCGTAACTGTTCTTCAGACATTGCAATTTTAATCGCTGCGATTAATCCAGCAGCAGAGCTTGCAGGTAGACTAGAAGTAAAATAATAAGTTGACGTATTTACCTTTAACATGTCAATTACTTCTTTCTTTGCAGAAACAAATCCACCCAAGCCCCCAAAGGCTTTACTCAGTGTGCCCATCAAAAAATCAATATCTTTTGATACACCAAAATGTTCGGCCGCACCGCGACCTGTCGGACCAAAGACACCACTACCATGCGCGTCGTCAATCATCACCGCGGCATTATATGCTTTCGCAAGCATCGTAATCTCATCAAGGGGTGCCAAGTCACCATCCATACTAAAGACACTATCCGTGATAATAAAAAGATTACTGTTCTTATTTTCCTCTAACTTTTCTTCTAAATCCTGCATATCACAATGAGCATATTTCACAAATCTTGCTTTTGATAATTTGATGCCCATTTGAATACTGCGATGATTTAATTGATCACCGATAATCACTGTTTCGACCTCAGGACGGGGTTTACTATAAAAAAGACTCATATAAAAGTCTACATCCGTAATGGCAGAAATAACCCCAACATTTGCAAGAAGTCCTGTTGCAAAAATCATCGTGTCTTCTTTGCCTTTATACTCGGAGATTACATCTTCAAGATCTTCCAAAACTTTTAAATTACCTCCCAATTTACGAGACTCTGAGGTAGCGTTTGTATAGGTTACTAGGGCATCTCTTCCTGCTTTAATGACTTCGGGTCGTATCCCTAAACCAAGATAGTTATTTGAAGAAAAACTCACATACTGTCTTTCATTAATGATTAATTCCGGAGAAGCTAATTGATCGAGAAGCACATCAGGATGTGCCAAATTTTCTTCTTCCAACCAACGATAATTGTCAATAAGTGCTTTTACAACTGGATTCATGTACTTATCACTCAAAATTTTTGATAACTTTATAGAACATTCACTATTTTTAAATATTCAAAGTAAAAAATCAATATATCATTCTACAATCTAGATCGAAAATCGGCCTTAAATTAGCGCTCTTTCCTTTTGTTTGCGTCTACGTATAATCCTTGCAGTAATTGTCGTCCCCCCGGCTATCGAATATTCCACAAGTGTTGCCCCAAGATTTCCGCCCACAATAAAAACCGGTATATCCTTAGCTGCAAGCGCACTCAGCTGGAAAGCTCCGAGAAGACCAGTTGCCCAAACCAACTCCATTATTCCATCTTTTGTACTGTATCCACCCAGCGTATACCAATATCTTTTCCATCTACTATCCGTATAGGGTGCGATAAGATCAAACCCTGCTTTTGCGCCCAAGTTGGTACTAAAACCGGTCTGCTCCAAAGATCTTAGGGTAGAATACGCAGCAACACACATTGAGCCTATTAAAAAACCATATGAACCACCGGCTAAGAGGCCCATGATAGATGGATCGACTTTATCAAGCACCCCTAAGTTTACAGCGGTAATTCCGCCTCCCAATGCGCCGACTTCTATCGCTGCCAACGTTGCCATATTTAGCCCAAACGCACTTCCATATCCTTTAAGAACGTTTTCAATTTCAAGACCGGTGAGATCATGCATTAATTCACGTTGTTTTCCATGCAATCTTCTTTTGGTAAAAATTTGAATATTTTGCTCAACGCCATTTCTTAATTCCTCAAGTCCCTTGTCATCAAGTTGTTCGGCACGGCGATAGAGTTTGGTTCTTTCTTCATCCAAATATTTTTTTACTCTTCTGATTCTAGTCTGGTAATTGCCAGTATCTTTTTCTGCTGTCGGATCACTTTCTCCTTTTTCCATGGCACCGTAGGCATCAAGGAGTCCTTTCAAGTCTTTTCTGACCTCTTCTTGTCCTTCCGTAGAATACCTTTCTCTGAGTCTTGTTCTGATTGTGCGCCTCCTGTTTTTTTTGTTCTCATTAACGAGAACTCTCATGAGTGTTACCGCAAAAGCCATCTCGGCAACGGTAGTTCTCTCAGGAGAAAGACGCTCAGCAATTTCTTTCCATGAATCCTGCAGAGGTCTTTCACTCGTCCAAGAAGGGACATGTCTCATTCCTGCTGTATCAAATTCACGTGGCATATTTATTATCCGATAGTATCGAGGATTATACCGTGGAGCCATTCTTTTTTCAAGCATCGCTTGACTTTCTTATGTAAATTGCTGATAATTTTTACAGCATGGGAAAAAGAATTCTTTTTGTTGATGACGATCTGTATATCAGAGAAGCATACCAAGAAGTCCTGACAAGTGAAGGCTACACCGTTGATACCGCGATCAATGGCGAAGAAGGACTGAAAAAATTACAGCAAGGAGGATATGATCTTATCTTGCTTGATGTCATGATGCCCACACTTGATGGTATCGGCGTCTTGGAGGAATTACAAAAAAATCCTCCGCAACAAAAAAATGGTCCGATTGTCCTGCTCACCAATCTTGGATTTGATCCTCTTGTTAAAACAGCAAAAGATAAAGGCGTGACCTCATATATTGTTAAAGCAGAGATAACGCCGCGGGATCTTGTTGATATGATCAAAAAAACAATAGGAGACTAATTTATTGTATCGAAGAAAACACATTGTAAATAGGCGTAATCACTGCAAAAATTAAAAATCCCACACCAAATGCAAGTAAAATCATAATCAATGGTTCCATCAATGTCGTCAATGTCTTCACTGTTTGATTTACTTCTCGCTCATAATATTCCGACGCTTTGAGTAATGAATCATCCAATTTTCCTGTCTGTTCGCCAATCTTTGACATTTGTACAAGATAAGGAGGAAAATAAGCACTTGCACCAAAAGCATCGCTCACTGTTATCCCTTTTTCAACGCGCTTTGCGACCATAACAATCGCATCTCGATAATGAATGTTATCCACAACATCAGCACTCTTAAGTAATGAATCAACAACCAATGATCCGGAACTAATTAACAAACCAAAGGTTCGTGCAAATTCCGCCATCATACTTTCCATCATTAACTTGCCGAATATGGGAATACGAAGAAGATATTGATCAACAATACGTCTTCCTGAATCTTGCTTATACCAGCGACGAAAACCATATACTCCCAAGAGAAAAGCACCAATGACCAACGGCCAAAACAGAGTTACTGTATCCGAGAGAAAAACAATAAAACGGGTTTGTGCAGGTAATTCAATATTTAAATTCTGATAGAGCACATTCAACTGAGGGATAACAAAAATCATCATAATTACCGTCACTGCAATCATCATAATAACAACGATCATTGGGTACAGGAGTGCCCCTCGTACGGTTTCACGTAAATTTTCCTGTTTTTCCAAATTTTCTGCCAATCTGGTAAGTACCTTATCGAGAAGTCCAGACGACTCTCCTGTACGGATCAATGCAATATAAATGGGTGAAAAAATATCAGGATACTTTTCGATACCTGCTGACAGTGTTTTCCCGTTCTCAACATCGGCAACAATACTTTGTACAGAGTCTGCCATTGCAGATGTTTTCATTTGGTCGCGCATGATAAGTAATGACTGCATAAGTGTTAATCCTGATCCTAACATCGAAGAAAGCTGTCTGGTAAAAAAAATGAGATCTTTCATTGACGCTTTTTTTAGAAAATGCACATAACGCGACAGACCAACATTTCCCGCCTCAAGAATTTTTATAGGAATCAGTTGATGTTTTTGCAGATAGAGTGCTGCTTCACGGGTATCTCTGGAGTCAATAAATCCCTGGATTGGTTTGCCATTTTGTGTAACTGCGCGATAATAAAATTTCATAGATCACTGCAAAAATTATTTTGTCAATCGAGCTAATTCAGATTCCCGAAGAGAGAAGCCTTTCGCATTATCAAGAGTGATAAATCCGTTTCGAACCAATTCAGACAAGGAATCATCAATCGTTATCATGCCGACGTCCTTTGATGTTTGAATAACTGAGTCAATCAGATGTGACTTTCCATCCCTGATATTACTGGAAACAGCAGGAGTTCCAAGAAGGACTTCAACCGCAGGAATTCTACCGCCACCAATTCGTGGTATCAACCGCTGAGAAATAATACCCTTTAATGTAGCAGCAAGCTGAATACGAACCTGAGGACGCTGATCCGCAGGAAATGCGTCAACGATTCTATCAACACTCTGTGCAGCGGAATTAGTATGCAGAGTTGAAAATACCACATGACCTGTCTCAGCAAGGGTAATCGCAGCCTGCATGGTCTCTGGATCACGCATTTCTCCAATGAGCACAACATCAGGATCCTCACGAAGTGCAGAACGAAGCGCCATCGCCCATGAATGAGTATCGCTTGCCATTTCACGTTGCGAAATAATACTCATCCCTTTTGGATAAATATATTCAATCGGATCTTCAATCGTTAAGATATGCGCTGCCCGCTTCATATTGATTTCATTTAATATTGCAGCAAGAGTACTTGACTTTCCGTGTCCTGTCGGTCCGGTAACAAGCACAAATCCCTGTTTCAGGGTAGTGAATTCATGACATATTTTTGGTAAATTCAGATCATCAATCGTACGAACTGTTGGAGCAAGAAAACGAAACGCTGCGGAAAGCGTCCCTTTTTGAAAATACGCGTTAATACGAAATCTCCCAGACTCTGCAGCTCCTGGTTGCCCAAAACCAATGGAAAAATCCAATTCTTTATTGGAAAGTAATAACTCTTTCTGCTCAGGGGTAAGGAGCGCATAAATCATCATTTCCATATCTTCAGGGCGAACCGCAGGATAAGAATTCACCGGATGCAGCACTCCGTCAATACGAAGGTTTGGAGGGATACCAACAAGCAAATGCAAATCCGACGCTCTGTTTTTAATCGTTAGTGTTAATAATTCTTTAATATCCATAGCTATTCTTGCGCCACACGCAATACTTCTTCAATCGTAGTCAGTCCTTGCAAAACTTTCAAGTAGCCATCCTGTTTTAACGTGATCATTCCTTCTGCTATTGCTTGTTGTTCAATCATCGAGCTGTCAGCATGTTCCAGAATGAGTCGTGCAATTTTTTCAGAAACAAACATGACCTCAAAAATACCAATTCTTCCCAAATATCCCAAATTGCCACACTCTTTACATCCTTTGCCACGATACAGCTTCATCTCACTTGGTACCACATAAAGCTTACCAAGCACTTGTTTTGCCTGTTCAACCAGTTGCGATGGGGGAGCATAAGCAACCCGACAATGCGGGCAAATCTGGCGTACAATACGCTGTCCAACAATCGCATTGACTGTGGAAGACAACAAAAAACCTTCCGCACCCAGATCAAGCAGACGCGGAAGCGCACCGGCAGCATTTGATGTATGCAGTGTTGAAAATACCAAATGACCGGTTAACGCTGCCTGAACGGCAAGCTCTGTCGTTTCCTTATCACGAATTTCTCCGACCAGAATGACATTCGGATCCTGCCTCAGAAATGATCGAAGCCCTGAAGCAAACGTGAGACCAACCGCAGGATTAATCTGCACCTGATTGACTCCCGGCACTTCATACTCGACAGGATCTTCCAGAGAGACAATATTAATACGCGTCGTATTTAAACGTGATAAGAGAGCATACAGGGTTGTTGTTTTTCCGCTTCCAGTCGGACCACAAACAAGAATAATACCATGCGGACGAAGAATGGAATTTTCAAGCGTCTTCAACGCAGTACCATTTAACCCAAGATCAGGTAATGTCGGAATGCCGCCGCTTTTGCGAAGCAAACGCATGACGATCTTTTCTCCCTTGACTGTAGGGATTGTTGACACACGAAGATCTACCTCATTCTCTCTCACCTTAAAGTTAAATCGGCCATCCTGTGGCAGACGGCGCTCATCAATTTTTAGCTCAGCAAGAATTTTAATACGGGAAACGAGAGAATCAGCGACGTTACGAGGCAAACTCAACTTATCATAGAGAATACCATCTATCCTGTATCTCACTCGCACACGCTCTTCTTGAGGTTCAATATGGACATCGGACGCACGACTAGTCACCGCGTATTCAAGAATCGTTGAGACAATTTTTGCAATCGGTGCATCGGAAATAAGCTGGGCAATCTGACTACTGTCAACTGTTTTTTGTTTTTGCTGCTCTCTATATTCTTCTGTCTCTTTAATCGCTTCACCGACTTCACCAACAAGCTCCTGACGATATTGCTGATCTATCGCCGCTTTCACTTCACTCGGTGATGCTGCGTACGTTTTGATAATCAGCCCTGTCTTCTGCCGGATGAAGGCAATGGCATCAAGATCGAGAGGATTAGACATTGCAACCGAGAGAGTATGTGTTTTATCGTCGTATAAAAAAGGAATGAGTGAAAACCTATCAACAACGGCCTGTGAAAGAAAACCAATCGCCTGAGGAGAGAACGACATCGAAGACAAAGAAATATAGGGGATACCGAGAGTTTTTGCCTGAGCCTGAGCAATCTTATCATCACCGACGATATGAGAAGACTGCAAAAGCGTCACATCTGAAACACCCTGCGTCGCACTCTTCATCTTAATATCCTCATACTGCTGTTTTGAAATCGCCTGTTCGGCAAGAAGAATATCAAGTACTGATTTTGCGCCAACCTCATCCATCATTGCTGTTGGATCACTAACTGGTTGATTCGACGAAAAAACTGATGATGAGACATCGGGCATTGATTTAATAGTAAGGAATACAGAGGGTTAAGTCAAGGTAAATGTGTTCGCCGATGTGGTTGTTTTTTTGTCCTTTTTTTTTCAAAACGATATTCTAACGCACTCCACGCGAGAAGTGCTAGACCTAGACCACCAGCAGCAATAATCCTACCTCTATCTGGTGTTGGAGACAATGTATTTAATGCGGCAAAAGCTTCCAAATAAACACCTCCACCAAGTAACCAACGGATTTCTGTCAATTTTTCACGTCTCATATATTTCTGGTGCGTATTATAGTACAATACAAGCACAATGACCAGCTTTCTTGTCATCGCAACGGACGAAATTAAACGCGACGAATACATCAAACATTTTTGTAATCAACAAAACATTGATCCGTTTGATCAAACCACTCTTACCCTCGAAACATCAATCAAACAGAATACGCAAAGTATTGGCATTGAAGATATCAAACACATGCAGAAAAAGATCTTTTTGAAACCGATCAAAAGTGCTTTCAAAGCAATTATTATTGAAGATGCCCAATTATTAACAACTGAAGCCCAAAACGCACTCCTCAAAATTCTTGAAGAACCACCAGAGCACACGATTATTATCTTAAGTAGTGAAACCAAAGAGACACTCCTTCCAACCATTCTTTCCCGATGTCAGCTTATCCAACTTGAAGAACAACAACGAGAACTCTCAGCAAAAGAACGGGAAGAAATCGAAACGTTTTTAGCAAACTTACCGGAGTTGGGGATAGGGGAGAGGCTCAAAAAAGCCGAAATCCTTGCCAAAGAAAAAGACAAAGCAATCGAGTATATCACCAAACTCATTGTCGTCTCGCGAGAAAAACTACTTAGTCAAATAATTCATCCTGAACTTGTTTCAGGATCCTCTGATACCCTTGATACTCTTAAACAATTCCAATCCCTCCACACGCTTCTCAAAACGACCAACGTCAACCCTCGCTTTGCTATCGAAAATACACTTCTCCAATTGACCTCACCAAATGAATAAATTATAGTTATGCTATGAATAAAGATGGCGATCCTAGAAGACGAACCCCAGATCGAAGAGGGAGAGGAACGGGAGACCCCAGAAATAGAAGACCTTCCCGCGATAGAACACTCCAACCACACGAACGGCAAAGAGGGGATTATGATCTGAGGGCAACACTCACTCTCTTTGCGCAAGGAAAACTACTTGGTGGTACAGCTGCAACAAGAAAAGAAAGCACGACAAATGTAACCAGACGCATTAATCAATTCCGTGAAGAGAATGGAATTATTAGGAGACCTGAAGATAGTTCCACGGCAGATTATATTCGAGTAGTTTTTCATGCAATAGATGGAGGATATGTCATCCGAAGAACCATCATGCAAAGTCACCCTGACGCTTTTTCCTCTCTAGAAGATATATCGCGAGACCCAAGATTAGATGCAACAATTCGCTACTTTTCCTTACTAGATAGCAGACAACCTATTACCGATAGACTCCTATTTACTCGCT
>DATIGJ010000082.1:0-9089 GCA_035454765.1 Patescibacteria group bacterium | reverse complement strand
AACTTACTTCTCGCCTTTTCAATTCTATTCGAATTCGGCTCGAAGAGCGTTTTATGGAGGGTTGTGTGCAATTTTAAATTTTAATAGCTGAACACAAAAAACTCCCACCAAAAGTGAGAGTTGTGCTATTTTTCCCTGTACCGTCTGGTACGGGGCACATCTCTCCTTTTGGAGACTGGCACCGCTTCTTCACATGAAGGACGGTTGCCGGCCCGCATTGCGGGCACTCATAATGTTCTGAGGACTATTAAAACACACCAAATACCAGAATGCAAGAGGTGTTATAATCAAGTCATGAAAGTAACCAAATACCTTCATTCCTGTCTTCTCGTTGAAGAAAACAATAAAACTATTCTCATTGATCCGGTTAACTTCACCTATGAAGCAAAAGTTTTGGACATTGCCAAAATAGAACACCTTGATTATCTCTTATTTACTCACGAACATCCCGACCATTTTTACCTTCCTTTTGTTCAAGAAATTCTTGAGAAATTTCCAACCGTTGAAATCTTTACCAATGATGCACTCGTAACAGTACTTGAAAAGGATGGTATCAAAGCAACAACTGATGGAAATGAATTTATCAAACTGACACCTGTTCATCACGAACGGGTTTTTGATCGGGAAGCACCGCAAAATATTCTTTTTGAACTTTTTGATAGACTCGCAGACCCTGGAGATTCTATGAGCTTTACCACGGACAAAGATATTCTTGCGCTTCCCTTACTTGGCCCTTCATGGATGATTACCCAAGCCGTTGAAAAAGCACTGGAAGTCAAACCAAAAATCGTTCTCCCTATTCACGACTGGCACTGGCGAGATGATATGAGAAAACAATTTTATCAACGTCTCACAGATTTTTTCTCAAAACATGCGATTGATTTCAAACCTCTGGAAACAGGAGCATCGGTAACGCTTTAATTATCGAAAAATTCGTTGTTTATTTTTATGGTCCCACAACGGGAGGTGGAGGCGTTTGGGGTGGAGTACCGTCATCATCTTCTTGGGCTTCTTGTCCTTCAACATCACCCTGCTCATTCCCACCGTTAACCATATCTGCATCATTATCTGTATCTGTCGTTGATACATCTATTGTTCTTACTGGCTCTTCGGCCTCTTCCGTACTTGTGGGAGTATCTGATTCGACAACGTCAGTATTATTCGTCGTTTCCTGTTCAGTATCACCGCTTGCTCCATCGACACTTTCACCATCAACGACTTGATCAGCCTGTTCGTCACTAACCACACCTTCCCTCGTCGTTTCTTCAGCGTCACCACTTAGTGTAACTTCGGAAGCTGCCTCATCTCCTGTAAGAGCAGGTTCTTCTTCTCTAACACCGCCTTCTGTCCCTCCATCAACATTTTCTTTTACTGCATCAACTGTACTATCAGAAGAGCCATCATCACCCGCACCGGCAACTGTTTCTCCTCTCTGTGCATCGGCACCCCTGCCAGATTCTCTATCATTCACAGATGTTTCATTATCTTCAAGATTTTCCCAAATAATATCTCCAAGTTCCTCATATACACCCGGTGGAACCGAAGAGGCAGGAAATCCAAGTATCTCTTCTATCCTTCCTCTTTCTTCTCCAGAAAGGGTATCTGCTAACTTGGAAACTATTTTCTGTGCATACTCATCCTTACTCATCTCTCCTTTCTGTTTCAATACAATTTCACCAAATTTTTGATAAAGGATTTCCAAGTCTGCGACCTCAGAATCTGCCATGCTTTCTGGTGCAAGATCCTTTTTAAGATAATATGCTGTTGGATCAACTGATTGAAAGATATCATCTCCACCTAAAAATTGTTTTACTTCATGATGCTCGGCAAGAAACTTTTCCATTGCAACCCCAGAAAAATACCATTCTCCGTGAGACAACGCATCTTGTGTTCCTTTACCGGCTATATCAAGTTTTTCTAAACGTACCTGGATCTTTCTGTTTGCTTCCCTCGCCGCAGTTTCCAAAGATTCCCTTGTCTTTTCATCACCCAATAATGTAGACAACTCTCTCACAACATTTATAGTTAATAACTCATTAGCATCAGTTACAGATTCAAAATAAGGACGTATTGCGTCTCTCTTTTCTGAAGGAACACCAAAATAATCAATCACAACTTGAACCTCATCATCAGTTAATACCCGATCTGTATTTTTAAGAAATTCTTCTCCAGGATCAATCGGATGGTTTTCTTCCTCTGAAGATGAAGGCGACTGTGGCGCTGGTTCCGGTTCAACTGGCATGTTACCAGTTCCTGCTTCTTCCGTAGCCTTCGCCTGAGTAAATGGTTCAACTGGTGCTACGGGTGCTTCCTCATCATTATCATCCTCTTTGCTTCTTTCTGCTAACGCAGCCCCTGCAACTGTACCAGCCGCTGCTGCTACTCCTTCAGCCAACCGTGATCTTTGCTCTGGTTCACGGCCAAGATCAGATGCAGAGCCAGGAGACACACCTGCATGTCGAGCAAGCGCCCGCATACTATTCTCATCTTCAATACTCATTGTACTATCCACACGTTCCATCACTGCCTTCGCAACAACTCCCTGATCTTCTTGATCCAATAAAGCTTGTGCAGTAACATAATCTCTCACTCGTTCAGCAACTTCATCTGCAGTGCCAAAAGCGTTAAGCAGGGGACGAAGTGCCTCAAGCCGCCTATTTACTTCTGCCATATCCACAACACCATCCTTGAACGAAGCCTCCCGTATCTTATAAGAAAAATTCACTAATCCATTGTGAATCTGTTGATCTGATTGACGTTTTGTCAAATTCGTTCTTTCCTCTGCTGACGCCCCCTCAGGGACATTCTCAAGATACGTTTCGTAAAAAGTCTTCGCCGCTTGATCTGTATTTGTAATACCTAAATCAGTAAGCGCTTCTCTGAAATCTGATTTGTGATTAGCCGCCCAGGTGATCCATTTTTGTGTCTTTTGCTCCCAACCCTGATATTGCTCGTTGAAATCCCGATGATCCTCCTCATATCGCTTTTTTCTACTTTCTGATGACAGTAACGCAAGTGGATTAAAGTTGACTCCACGATCTTTATTGGCCAACCCTTCAGTCAGAGATGCCTGATCAAAGGTGGGTGTGGGAATGTCTGGATTAAGGACGTCTTGATTCTCAAACGCAACTGACGCCAAAATCCGCGCACGTGGCGGTGTCATATATCGTTGTACTGATTTTTCCGGACTCGCCGGTGGTTCAACTCTTGGAGGTTGTTCTCCCATATAGAATTATTGTATCATAACATAAACGCCTAGTTGCAATCTGGCAGACAAAGATTAAATAAATCTGACGAAAAAATTAAACTGGCTGATGTCAAAAAGTATTGAAACAAAAAATGTCATTGAGCTTTAGACTCGAAAAAAATAACTTTTATAGCCTTTCTTGCATAAAAGATGGATTGCGATGGAAATTACCCTGAACATCAATAAAGCCTGCAATGTACTTTGTATTTACAATTTTGTCATCTTTTCCGGCAGTCCCCTTACCGTTAATAAATAAGTCTTGCGGATACGGATAGTCAGGATCATCTTTCGGGTATGTTTCATAGAGCTCTTGTGAAATTGCCGTAGGATCTTGGTCTGTAAGCTTAGCATCATCTATGGGAAATACCGAAACGAATCTACCAATGAATTCACCAAAATATCCGTGGATTGCAAATTGTTCAGCTAACAGCCCTGTTTCTTGGCTACCAGGGCCAATGAGCTTAAATCGATGATTCAAATCGCTATAGCCTTCCATGGTTAATCCTTTATATTTTTTTAAATGTTCTTCTGCTTCTTGCGCAGAAGTGATTGCCGAGGATTGATTAAAGCCTAGGAAATAGCGACTAAATCCTTTAGGAAGCATTTCCCCCAATTCTTTCGGTAGTAGTGCATCTAATAATTCGGGCGCAGACTGTTGTAAATTTCGTAACTGTTCATCATAAGACAATGGTAATATTTCTAGAGCATCAGGAAGTGTTGTTGATTCCGATATCACCTTATCTCTCAATTTGCGGAATTCGTCAAGCGACATCGTTTGAGGAGTTGATGGACCACTAAGAACTACTATATTATTCTTTTCATTTTGTAAATCCAGAGATAAATCAGTAATTGTGTGCGTCTCTCCATTATCTAATGTAATTGTTCTACCCGGCAAGGGGAGTAATTGTGCTATTTGATCTATAGACACATGCCTATTATGAGAAAATAGATTGATTAATGCATGTGGAAGAAAATTTCCCTGAATCTTTATATATGGTTGTAATAATACACGAGCTGCCTTTCGCTTTTCATGATCTTCTGAAGCAACACGTTGAGCTTCCTTGAACGATTCAGCTCCTTTTGGTAAATCTGGTTGAGGCGGTTCAGGTGGAATTCTGAAAGCTCTTTGCCACTCTTGATAGTCAGTACCTAAAGAACGCACCTGTTCGTTATCTCCAAGCAAACTACCAACTACTACATCTCCTTCAACTCTATCTACCATAAACGTCTTACCATCAACCTTAACTGTTTCTCCACGATCCACCACATAAGATAACTCAGGAGTAGATTCAGCAACGGAAAGTTGATCAGTAGTTATATCCATGATTACATCGCTTTTGACATCTGCGTTTTTGTTAGTGAATTTGGAGAAAACGGTGAGATACGCTCGTTCTTGTGCATCGCGTGGAAGTGCTTGGGTGATATTGTCTGCAACCTCGTCTACGATTCTTTTTTTTGTCTCGGCAGTTTGCGTAAGAAGCCCATAACTTGTTGCGAAGTCACGCACCATCAGATCAACACGGTGTTCTTTGCCAAACGCTGTCAGCAATCCCTGCACTGCGGTTAGTCGTTGCTCAAGTTGTTGCATGTTGACCGTTCCGTCTTGATTTTGGCATCCCTGTGCGACATCCTGCACAAACCGTTGCACATCACTTTTCGCTTTTCCTGCTGATTTATCATAAAAATACTTTTGGTAAAATGCCTCAACAGTTGACTCATTGGCATGATTCACTAATCCCACTGATTGAAATACAGCCATCCTGTCTTCATATTGAATATCACGTTTGACTTTTTGCCGCTCTACCCAGCCCTTTGTACTATCAAACCATGTACGTGCATCTGTTTTGGCACTTCTACGGCTATCAAGAGAAACAGACTCCGCAAGAGTAAATGCATCGTTTAATGACTCTGTTTTTGCAACAATTAGTTGTTGTCGTTCCTCAGACGTAAGCGGAGTAGTATTGTCAGGAGCAAAGCGTTCTGCTTTCCCCAAAACTGCACCAACGAGCACTCGAGATAGCGCAGGATCTATACGAAATGCTTCTTTTTCAAGAGGCGCTGCATCAGGTTCATCCGGTGGCCCATCAGGAGGTGATGGTGGTTTGGTCGGAGGACGTGGTGGCTCCCGTGGCGAATCTGTTTGCGTCTGTAGTTGTGGTTGTAATCCTGGTCCCTCAGGAGGCTCTCCTCCACCCGGAGGCGAAGGAGGTGTCCCATCGCCATCTACTTCATCAATTTCCTGCTCAGGAAATTTACTCCGATCTACTATTCCTAATAAAAAAGGAACAAGATCATTATTTTCATCACGCAAAGAAATAAAATAAAAAGCGGGATCAGTAATTTGTGCTTCTTGTACTTCTTCCTTTAAATATTGTAAAAAATCATTGATTTCATCTTCAGTAAGCTTATTTGTTTTATTTTTTGCGCTAAGTCCTTCAACAATCTGTCGAACCTGTTCAGCATTATAAACATATATTGTTGCCTTATCAACGCGCTCAGAAAGATCATGCGGTAAAGTATGCAAATCTCCATTTTCCTTTAACCCTGCGAGAAAACGATCAGTATCATTTTTCTCAAGCGCGTTTCTCTCCATTAAATCAAGTTTATAATCTAATGTTTCTTGTGGGAGAGGACCTTCTTTAGGATGAGCTTTCGGAACAACTTTTTTTTCTACTACTGGTTTTGGTGCTTCACCACGAGGGGCACTACCGGGTATGGGTTCTGGCATATATTCTATAGTGCTTGATTTTGAAGCAGAAATCAAGGCTGAGGTTTGCTCTGATCCGCTCGGGCGGCATCAATCTTTTCCAGATACATTTTTTGGAAATGAACAAAGGCTTGAGTGAAAACTTCTTGCGCATTTGGTATCTTTTCTTTGACAAAATTTTCTATTTCTGCCCGTGGTTTTTTCTCTTCATTCATCTTGACAAAGGTATCAAGATCTTCATCTGTCAAATTTTCTGTAATAACATTTGCAAGATAATTATCAAGTTGATAAAAAAGCTCCTGCATGATCTCTTCCTTCACTTGTGCATCAATACCTGTCGGATGTGCGTAGTTAATAATCCCTTCTAAAAATTGTCTCAACTCATTGGGGATTGGGACTGATTGATCCATACACCTATCTTAACCGGCAAGTATATAATTGTCAACGTATGGATGATGCTATACTAATGCAGTATGCCCGCACTAGCTGAAATACGACCCCGTCCGGAAACTGGGCTCAAAGAAAGAGAAAGATCCTATGCTCGTCGCGCTGTATCTCATATCCTTCTTGGCGTAACATCAGTAAACTTGAGCCGATTTCATCCTGACAATACATCACCACTTACGCCTCATGAAAAACAAACCATTGCGTCTGCCAAACCTGATACGCTCAATGATGCATTTACTCTTGCGGAGGCTGTTTCTCTCGAAAGCAGACGAAAAGCGCATTCTGATACAAACACGTGGGTTACCCGTATGACAAGATGGACAGACTATCAGTTGGCAAAACAGGATACCCACCATGAAGAAAGAATCAATGCGCTCCAGGCAGTAGGATTGCTAAATGCCGCACATGAAGTAACCGCAAATATGTTTTATGATAACTATTTTTATGATCGGCAAACAGGCAAACCGAAAAGTGATATACAACAATTTGTGCGTGATATTGCTGATGGCTGCATAGAAAATGGCGCTGTCAACATGAGAAAACTGGAACACCGACTTGCGTCGGTACAAGGACTCCTGACCGCATTTGGTAAAACAAATCGTGTTGATCTGATGATACAAGATTTCGCAACAAGTTACGGCATATTAAGTCAACCTGATACAAAACGACAACAATTTATCAATGATGTAGCAAATACTATCGCACATCCCCTTCCACACAATGCACAGGAACGCGTGTATCTCGCCACCCTCGCAAACATTCAACAACTCGACATACTGCCACAAGATGCGAGTGAAGAAGAAATGATACCACTTGTTCTAACACAAGAACCTGATGATTCTGTCAAAAGAGGAAAAAAATTTGTTGCCTATTATGAAGAAGACCCCAACGGACAAGGGTACAGACCTGTCGAACATGATATGAAACGTAACCTTATCTATAAAGAACTTGGCAGAGGAACATCCAGGAAAGATCTGCTATTACTCGCCGCAGGTTTTTCAACCCAGCATCTCAGACTCATTGATGCCGTAGAGCGTTCATTGGGAAAACTTACCCCAGAGCAACGAACTGAGTTAGTAACAGGTGCGGCACAAGACAATCCCTTAGCCGCGATGTCCCGATTCACCTACCAAATTTTTGATCAAGCATATCAAGGAAAATTATCTGATGAACAAGTAGCAAGTATCCTGACATCAGCTTCTTACATCCTTCCAGAACGACCGGAACGAGGCAGACAACGCTCACAACAAAAACTCCTACGCAAAATTCACGAAAACGATCAAAAAGTAGAACCACTTATACGGCCATTCCGATTGCCACCAGGAGAACAACCACCCCATGAGTTTCTCCATCCAGGTGAAAAAAAAGACGGAGGAGTAGTCGTAAGACATGTCAAAAATGAACAAAATGGTGGTTACGAAACCGAATATGCTCCAAGTTTTTACTGGTTACTCAAACGCAGTCCTAATATGGCTGAAAAACGATTACGTGAAGTTGGTGTTTCATTTGAAGATATGCAACGACTCAATGCTGCTGAAAAAATTAAAAAGATTTCCTTTACCGATAGGCTAGCTATTGCAGAACGGGTGAAAGGTAATTTTGATACCGCCGTTGATGCAGTTCGAAATTTCCTCAGAAGCAAAGGGTTTACAGACCAACAAATTGACGAACTTGATACAACGTCGCCATTGTTATCTCGACCAAAACAACGACGGGCAATCAGAACCCAACGACGACTCACACCCGAATCTCAAACACCCTTCACTCCTGTCCCAGAACAAACGTCGAAACAAACAACAACTGAAAAAATAAGAACTGAAGTGAGAGACTTTGGCTACGGATATATTGCTGGTGAAACAGGAAAAGGCATGGTAAAAGGTTTTGCTGACGGACTATTAAAGGGTGACCTCGCAAAACGTTTGATCCCAATTCCTCATGTAAGACTTGGTCTTGCGGTACTTGGCGCAATAACAGGAGGACTTAGTAGAGGTGAACGAGCAGCACAACAAAAAATCGGAGAAAGACGGGAGAGAGTAAGAAATGGACAACAATAAACGGTTAGCGCTTTGGTGATTGTTTCTTGCGGCGGGACTTGCCACCCATGCCGACCTTTCGGCGTTGGCGGGCACGATCATCCCGAGTAAGGAGACCTTTTTTCTTTAAGATTGGTCTGTGCTTTTCCCGATCAAGTTTGTTCAGCGCGTTTGCAATACCTGCGACAACAGCTTGCAACTGACCAGCAGGACCACCACCCACGACACGAATAGTAAAGGTATAATTTTGTTGGGCAACGTTGGTAATACGAAGTGGTTGTGAATAAAGATATTTGTTGACATCGCCACCAAAATAATCTGCAATCGCTTTCCCATTGACAACCATATCACCTTTTTTGATCGCGAGTTCACCCCATACAAGACCCTCTTTTGTTTTTTCATAAAGACGAACTCTCGCAACAGCAGTCTTACGACGACCAGTCGCATAAATGTAATCCTTTTTTACTACTTTTTTTGTTGTTTTTTGTACTTGTTCTTCCATAGGTTCCTTTCAGTCAAAATTAAAAATCAAACCCTCCTGCCGGCAAGGCAGGTCTAAAAAAATTTTATTTTGTCTCTGCATCTTTGACAGTTGAATTTTGAGATTTGAATTTGTCTTCATACTTGTGTTCTTCTCCTGCAAAGACAAACAAAC
>DATIGJ010000081.1:0-2804 GCA_035454765.1 Patescibacteria group bacterium | reverse complement strand
AGAGGGGACATTTGTTTTCTTCTGTACTCTTGGAGGTTTTGGAGTTATTTTATGGTTACTTTGGAATTTACTTATTTTTAAAGATCCACTTTATTTTGCTTTTGGACCATACTCAGCTCACGCGCAGCAAACCCAACTGGCAGAAGCAGGTGTCCTTGCAACAGAAGGAAATATCCTTCTGTCACTCAAACATTATTTCTACGCACTCGCGTACAATACCGGTACCTTTACCCTCATTCTTGGTTTTATCGGAGCTATCGTTTTATGGTTTGATAAGACAATCAAACCCGCTGTCAGAATCGCAAGTACAGCACTTCTTGCACCATTTTTATTCAATGTTCTTGCGTTGTATCAGGGACATTCAGTGCTTTTCATTCAGGGGCTTTCAGGCGATACGTGGTTTAACGTACGCTATGGGCTGATGATGATGCCTGCTGTTGCTATCTTTATTGGTTACTTAGTCCACAAAATAGGTGCGATGAAGTATGCAATGATAGGACTTCTTTTCTTTGTTACCTTTTTTGCGTTTACCAGTCAGGATGCAGTCACAATTGATGACGCGAGAGTCGGATCAAGTCAGAAAAATGTATCTGAAGTATCAAACTGGCTAAGTAGTAATGCAAAAGACAAACCAGGATTTGTGCTCATTTCTGCAGCCTCTCATGACGCGATTATCTTCTCTTCAGGCATGCCGATGAGTAAATTTATCCATGAAGGAACAGGAAGCTACTGGGATAGTGCCACAAAATCACCAGACAGATGGGCACGATGGATCATCATGCGTACCAATGACAATAATGACCAAACATTCCGCCTTGTCAGTAAAACAAAGGCTCTTTCAAAATATACAATTAAAGGATCATTCCCATTTGCCGATATTTATGAACTCAAACCTGAATATCTCAAAACCTTGAATACGGAACCTATTTTACCCAAACAAAGATAGTTCTTGCACAATAAATACTATAGGTGTATAATAAAATCAAAGTTATGCATAGCATTATTATCAAACAACTCGAAAAACGAAAACAACCGATTGACGTCATCGTCTCAGGACTCGGCTTTATGAGCTTCGGCTTTATTTCTGCAATGCAACAAACAAAAGGTATACGAGTTCCGCTCGTTTTAACCCGCAGAGTTGATGATGCAACAACATTCCTCACAAAAAAAGGCTTTAAGGTAAAAAAAGAAAATAGTCCCAAAAAGATCAAAGAAGCTGCTGATAAAGGCTATATTTGCGTTTCTGATGATTTGGATCTGATCGCCACCTATGATAATTCCATCGTCTTTGAGATGACCGGAACTGTCGTTCATGGCGCGGAAATTGGCATAAAGGCAATCGAAGCAGGAAAGCATCTCATTACCATGAATCCTGAACTCCAGGTAACCGTCGGTTCAGAACTTAAAAAACTCGCTGACAAGAAAAATGTTTTGATTACCGATGTCGTCGGTGACCAACCCGGTAGTCTCGCACGGCTTATCGCTTCCTCACAACTCAAAGGTTTTGAAGTCCTCATGGCCGGCAATATGAAACGGTTTATGAATCGCTACGCGACCCAAAAAGAAATGAAGCCATGGGCGGATGATAAAGGTCTAGCTGTCCGCCAAACCGTTTCGTTTACCGATGGCACCAAACAGTCCATTGAAATGAATCTTGTCGCAAATTATCTCGGCATGAACATTACGAAACGAGGCATGACGGGAATACAAATTCAGGATATTAAAGAAATCGTGAATCATTTTGACTGGGAAAAACTTCCAAAGGAAGGAATTGTTGATTTCGCCATTGATCTGAAGATGTTCCCAGGGATTTTTATCGTTGCAAAACACAAAGACCCACACCAACAGCAATATCTTCGCTATTTAGGTCTTGGTGATGGCCCATACTATGTCCTTTTTGAACCCTATCATCTTTGTCATCTCGAAGTGATCGAAACAATCGCCAATGTCGCACTCTTTGGTGAAGTAACAATTAATAATAGTACTACACCGATTACCAAAACAATTACGCTTGCGAAACGTGATCTTCAGGCGGGAGAGATGCTTGACGGCATTGGTGGAGATACTGTTTATGGAGAAATTGATTTGGCAAAAAACTCGAAAGAACTTCTTCCTGTCGGATTTGCACATAATGCAAAACTCATACGAAACGTCGCAAAAGACGAACCAATAGCAATTAGAGATGTTATCTTACCAATCAATGAAGCAACCAAACTAGCAGGCCTAGTGAAGGACGAAAAAGTTGTTTCAACACATAAACAACCCATCGCCGTCCAATTCTTCAACAAGGTTTTTAGAAGTTAATCAATCTCTTTTATTACTACAAACTTGACTTTTACTAATATAGGACTATAATATCATTACTCAAATGTTAGGTATACTTAACTCTATAATTCAGAGGTTGTATACTGCCCTTATTTGCCAGAGACTTGGTTCCTACGGTAAAAATTCTCTTTTTATTACATTCTCCAAATTTTTTGTTCCCCATAACATCCATATTGGAAATAACGTCTTTATTAATCAACAATGTATTCTTGTGGGAGAAGAAAAAATTACTATCGGCAATAATGTATCCCTAGGTTTTCGCACTATGCTCATTACATCAAATTACGAAATGTACTTTGACCCTAGAATTCAAAAACGAATGCGCCATAATGAACCAATTGTTATTGAAGATAATGTTTGGATTGCATCTGGGGCTATAATTCTTCCCGGAGTAACCATCGGTGAAGGAAGTGTTGTCGGAGCAGGAGCGGTTGTCACCAAAAACGTACCGAAATTCACCCTTGTTGGTGAAGTACCGG
>DATIGJ010000080.1:0-2281 GCA_035454765.1 Patescibacteria group bacterium | reverse complement strand
GCTTATCGGAAATAGCACCGCCACGTCCATCCAGAGCCATCCACAGATATGATTTAATTGCAGTCATCGGTGTACGCAACTCATGAGAAGCAACCGACACAAACTCATCTTTCAATTTATCCAACTGTTTTAACCGCTCATTGGCAACTTGTACCTCATTATACAAGAGAGAATTATCAAGAGCGATTCCGATCGTATCGGCAAGACGGGTCAATAAATCACGCCGGAATTCTGACAATGATTGCTCATCTTCGGTCAGTGAAAGTACCAAAACGCCAATAACTTCATTTCTAACAACAAGCGGAAATACTTGTACCATTTTGACTTGAAGTAATGCCTGCTGTACATCAGATTTTGCAAAATCCGAATCTGTTATGAGTACTCCTTTCGCATTTTGAGCAAATTTTCGTGTTTGCTCACTAATTGCCTGCACAATAATATTTTCTGTTTGTGTCAGTTGTAACGAGGTAACGTAGGGAATTTGTGTAGCCCGAGCTGTCTCAGAAAAGGCAAGTCGTTCAATAGTCTTCGCCTCCTTTTTGTAGAGAAAAATAAAAACGCTATCAAAATTTGCATCCTGAACCAACAAAGAGGTAACAAGTTGCGCAATTTCATCCAGATGTGTAATAGAACCGAGTACAATCGCATTAAGCTTCTGAAGTAATGACAGTGTTTTATTGCGTTCGGCAAGCTCTGCACTTTTTTTATACATTTCCTGATTAATGTGCGCACTATCAGAAGCAACACTCGTATTTTGTTGTCCAAAAAGAGATTGTAAAAATTTCATACCATACTTAGCCTAGCAAATAACGGAAAATTTTTATAGGAGTATTCTTTCTTATTGCAAAATCGCGGGAAGGTCTTCTTTTGAGAGTTTTGTTTTTACCTCCCGAACAGCCTCACGACACACCTCAATAGAAGTTTGACCAAAAAGTTTGGCGTATTGTTTAACGAGATCTGTCAGGACTGTTTTTCCATTACCATTAATTTTAATTGTCCCTGTATCATTAACTTCCAAACCCGAAACTTTTCTTGCCTGCTCCAAAGCAACTGGTCCGATAATCACTTCCTGCTCTTTGATAATTTTTTCAGCTAATTGTGAAAATATATCCATAACAATTCACTTAAGACTCCTTACCATCAATACTAGAGATACCAAATCCCATGGCAAAAAGAGCTGTAATAAATAATAAATTAGATGGGTCACCATCATAATAGGTTTCTAGCGTTGTTGCATAAGAAAATGAAAAATCTGCAAAAAACATCAGGATAAAACCAGCAAGTGTTATTAATACAGGAAATTTATACCTTCCCCCAAGATACTTGAGAGAAAGGCCATAAATAAGAAGGGCAATCGTAATAATCAATACATCACCAACCGGATATGCAAAATCAAAAAATACTTTTAATAAATCGGCATCAACAGGAATAGAACCACCTCGAGCAACAACAACGAGTAAATAATACGAGACGAGAAGCGTTATAATTGGTACAATGACAAGATACAGTTGTCCCAGTGTTTTTTTCAAACCGTACTTCACTCCAGTTGCCTTTGCCAAATAAAACATGCCAAGCATCCAAAGTGGAATTGCGACAATATACCCAATATCTGCCAATGAAGGATAAGGAACATTAATCTCTTCAATAAAATTATAATATGACCACACCCAATTTCCGAGAGACCATGAGATTAAACCAAAAGAAATAAAGCTTATCGCTTTCCCAACTGCGCTTTTTAACCCTCCCCAATGCCTTGCAGTAAATAATCCAAAAATGCCACCAAATAAAGGAATAAAATTAATACCAATTCCCCAAAATTTATTTATCTGAAGTTCTTTAAGACCAGAAGCATACATTCCAGCCCAAAAGATAAACATTACGAAGAGGTAACCGAGTAAGAATGACGTTTTGGCATTCAATCTCATAAGTCTATTAAAAACTGTTTTTTTTACGTTGTCAAATAGCAATTTATACCGACTTATTCATCAAGGTAATAATATAGTGAGGACTTGTTTTCAACAGGTTATCCCATTCATTTTTCGACCTTTTCTCTGTAGGAATTGCAAATTTTTTAATTGCATCCTCCATTGCCGTTAAAAATCTATCAATGTGTTCATCAGTATGGGTTGCATTTATTGATGCACGAAGTCGAGCCTTTCCTGGAGCAACAGCGGGAACGGTCACCGCGCTACATAAAATCCCGTAATTATAGAAAAACTCTTCAATCTGAATTGCCTTTTTTTCATCATGAACAATAATTGGAATTATTTGAGAAAACCGA
>DATIGJ010000079.1:0-3333 GCA_035454765.1 Patescibacteria group bacterium | reverse complement strand
AAAAGATCGCGCTTGACACCAACAAAGCCAAGTCGTGTTACCAGACGGCTCAGCGGTGTGAGAAATGAATTTTCCGTATTTCTGAATGAGTTATATTCAATTTCTTTTTTATCAGGATAGGTAAGAGACATGAGTTGTTCAATAAATCTATCTGATTCACTATTCATTTCCGGTTTGCTGAGCTTGTATTCCCGTCCCAAAACGATCAGTATCACAGTCCCGTCTGTTTTTTGTGCGATTTCCATAACTTTTTCAATATGCGGTTTTGCATCCGTCTGGAAGGGATTTACCGGTGTGCTTTGAGGTCTTTTTCCGAGAACTGCCAGTTGATTTTGTGAGAGATAAAATCCTGCTCCTGTGGCAAAAAGAATCAGAAGCAACAGCATTGTCGGATCAGTGCTTGTGGTTGTCAGATCATTCCCCTGTGCGATATCATCAATCCCGCCCATAATGGTTGCAAGTGTGTCTTTTTGGATATTTCCCTGTGCATCAATAGCAGAATGATCAGCCGAGGTCTGTGTTTGTCCTGAAGAGAAGGCATAGGTGTCAGTCAAGAGAGCAGTATCAAGACCGAGTGCTTCTCCTGTTTTTCTCGCCGCGGATGAGCCAATTTGTTCATTGTGTCGTTGCATTGCCAATGCTTCTGTTTTCGGATCAGAATACAGGGTAGGAGCGGTGATCTGCTCTTGGAGCACATTTTCTCCTTCATTGTGTATTGCTTTTGTCTTTTCCTGGTTTTGCTGTAATTGAATCGGGAGTGTTGATTCGTCAGAAAATGTCAGGGTGCTTTTTTGGTCGTTGACGGAATCTTCGGCGAGTTGTTGCACATGTTGTTCTTTGGTAAGTAAGAGTCGTTGATTACTTTGTTGAGGCAGTAGGGAAATTCCAAAAAGAATAAAAAGCGTCAGCGCTGAGAAAACAATAATCCGTTGTGTTGTGAGAGGTTTTCCTCCTGTCTGTGTATGTATTACTGGATCTGTGCTAAAACGACGAAATGCGTGAGCAGTTGTTTCATTATTTTTGGGGAGCTGTTGATATGCTGACATCTCTGGTATGTTGCTCATGGCAGTTCGGATAATCTGGAAATGATCCAGTTGCGATTTGGTGTAGGCAATTTGTCCATCAGGGGTAATGGTTGGTTTCAAAATATTATGGTGGTTCCAGGAGAGGAGAACATCAACCGATACGCCCAGAACTACTGATGCTTCTTGTAACGTATATAATTTCTCTGAATGGACAGTATTCATAGGCTTAATTAACTTTAGACTGTTTTATCGAGCCAAGTCAAGAAGGATTCTTTCTGAATAGGCCTGGAGAATTTGATGCAATAATATGTTCGATAATCCATTTTGGGTCGCTACTGCTTTGCTTAGTGTTTCGCCGAGTTTTATTTAAAGAATCATGGAGACAAGGAATAGTTTTTACTTCATGATTCGTGTTTCTTGATTCATAATTCAGAATTTATTTTTTCTTCTTCCCTCCGTCGTCATCCAAGGAGAGGACTTCAACGCCAAGAAAAATTGAGACAATATCCTGTTTGACTTTCATAATAGCAGTTTCAAAGGTAAGTTCTTTTACGATATCGTGTTTGTTATAGAGTCGGAGTTGTTTATTAATAATAGAAATAAAATTTGCATGCATGGGGTAGACGTCAAAGGCACCAACTTCATTGAAGGAACTGATTCGGTCAACGTCTCCTTCAAATAAGACTTGTTCCGTATTGATGATTTGAGTCTTAATGAGTTTGGTCATGTTTTTTACTAATCCCTAGTACCTAACCTCTACGTTGTTTGTTGCGTTTGATTATTTGTTGCTGGTTGAGGTGTTTGCTCTGGTTGTTGTGTTGTTGTTTGGGTTGCCGTTGCAGTTTTTGGTTTCTTTTTTGCTTCAATTTTATCCTCAATACTTTTTAGTGTGCCTATGAAGGAAAGGTCTTCTGGCGCCAGCATGTCTACCTTTCCATCAAGAATGGCTCGTACGTCATTAACTGTTTCTGGAACGGTAACATGAACACCTTTTTTCTCAGTCTGGTTTTCAACGACAGTGAAGTTTTGGGTCATGTAGTTTTTTAACATTTTTGACCGTTTATAGGTCAACTGGTCTTCTGCCGAAAGTTCTGATTCTCCGATAAGCGAGACGATACGCTCAAGAGATTTTGCTTTTTTCAAGATTGCTTGTGCATCAAGTGCGGTTTGGTAGTGAAGTTCGCCGACTGTTTCGACGTTGAGTGATGATGAGTTGGAGCTAAGCAGATCAATAGAGGGAAAACGACCTTCCTGATAGACCTGACGGGAAAGGATGATACCGGAATCAAGATAGGGGAAGATTGCCTGCACGCCACTGTCGGTCAAATCATCGGCCGGAACATAAATGGCTTCAAAGGTAGTAATCGCGTTTTTATGCGTTGAGACGAGTCGTTCATGGAAGGATGCCATCTCTGAGGAGAGCGTTGATTGGTATCCTCCTTCAGATGGGATGGCATTCATCAGTGTAGACAATTCATACCCAGATTGTGCAAAACGGAAAATATTATCAATAAAAAACAATACGTCTTTTCCGAGGGTATCCCTGTAGTATTCAGCTAACGTGACACCGGTAAAGGCAGTACGAAATCTTAATGCCGGATTTTCTCCCATACTCCCGTAAATAAGCGTGACTCCTTGCATAACTTTACTTTCAATCATAGTGGCATACAATTCCTCACCTTCACGGGTGCGTTCACCGACACCGGTAAAAACTGAGACGTTTTTTTCAGGATGTAAAATAACGATGTTGTGAATAATTTCTGAAAGGAGAACGGTTTTGCCTACACCTGCGCCGCCGAAGAGACCAATTTTGCCGCCTTTGATAATCGGCGTGAAAAAATCAACCGCTTTGATGCCGGTTTCAAGAATGTCTTTGGGGATGCTGACATTTGCAAAACTAACGTCTTTTGCAATAATCGGACGCATTTCTTTTGTTTTGATTGGTCCTTGTCCGTCCTGTTCTTCACCAATAGAATCAACCACCCGTCCGAGCATTTCGGTACCTACAGGAATACGGATTGGCTGACCAGTACTCACAACTTCTGACCCATGATGGAGTTTGGTAACGCCGGTGAGTGCGAGGCAGAAAAAAGAGGTGGGAGTTGCTGAGGTATACACTTCCATCTTGATGTTTTCATCTTCTTTTAAAAGGAGCACGTCATAAATTTTTGGTTTTTCATCCAAAAATTCAACTTCAATAATCTGTCCTTTGACGCTGACAACTTTACCGGTAAGCATATGCTGATTATTAAATTATGGCTGGTAGAGGAAGGATTGTCAAAGGCGGCGTTTAGCAAATTAGCTTCAA
>DATIGJ010000078.1:0-6791 GCA_035454765.1 Patescibacteria group bacterium | reverse complement strand
TTTTTTGTCCAAGATGTAAGAAAATAACGAAACATTATAAATTACAGAACCGTTTATCCTATGCGTGTCAGTTTTGTCGAAGCCAACTGGCGCCACTTGCTGGAACGATTTTTGAGAAAACGACAACACCGCTGCGTTTGTGGTTTTTCACCATGTATCTGATGACCTATACGAGAGCAACGATGTCTATTCGTGATTTACAAAATGAGTTGGGGGTCACGTATAAAACTGCATGGCGGATGTTTACCTTGTTGAAACAAATGATGGGACAAAATAATGGCGATTTACTCCACGCGCCGGTTGAAAACAATCTTCTGCGATGGACATTCTTTAATCGTTTGGAATTGAAAGTGGTGGAGAAGAAAGAGACAACGGAATAAATTTAAGATTTAAGATTTAAGATTTACGATTTAAGATTGTGTGTTGCTGCTCGACGAAGGAGTTCAAAAAAATCTTTTTTTAAATCCTTCCGTTCTTCGGTTTTGATCCGTTTTTGAAGCGTCTTATTTTTGATGGAAAGTTTTTTTTGTTGCATGAAGAAAGTATACCATGCTTCGACAAGATCAGCATAAGGATGCCATTGATTTCAAAAACAGATCCGCGTAGTATAAGAAAGATATGCTGTGGGTGATTGGATTGCTTGTTTTCTTTTTTACTGCAATGTCGTTTTTTCAGCCACCGGTTGTCGGAGTTGCTCATCCTCTTTTTAATTATGCATTGTCATATGTTGCATTTTTCTCAGAATATTTTGTGATTGCGTGTCTTTGTTTTTTTGTTATTTTGGTATTTTTTTTCAAGGCAAATTTTGATAAACGAGTTTCACCGATAAAGATTTTTTTCTTTGCAACAACGCAATCACTGGCTGTTGTTTTTATCGGATTTCTCGGTGCCTTTATTTTGTTACTGATTACAGCGTTTTTACAACTGACTATTTTTTCTTTGCTTTTACAGAACAAACCCGAAATGCTTGGTGTTCAAAAAGAAACACAAAGGATTGTCACACGACTTGCCTATCAGAAAGGACAGATCTCTGTTTTTTTGGCGGATACTGATCAGCAACAAATTGTAGTGGCTCTTGCACAAATTGCCAGCGGCACGACAAATTTGTATGGACAGGTTTTTTTATCTGCGATTCCGTCGTTGTTGATTTTCCCTGTCGGTCAGCAACAGCCCATGATGCTTTTTGATAATGCAGTGATTGTGACAAAAAGCGATCAAAAGGCGTTTTCCGATACTGGTGTAATCCTTGGGTATTGGTTGGTGAAAGATTATTTTCCAAGAAGAAATATCAAATCATTTCCTGAGATTTCTTTTATGACCAATGATGAATATGCTGTGTTTCGTAAAGAGGATGCACAGGGGAAAATAGTACTTATTGATGAACAACTCGCCAAAATTGACACGTATGTTAGTAGTCTTTCTGCGCAAATGGAAATTGATATCAGGCAGCGACGAAATTTGATGAAAATCCGTGATGAATACCTCTCGTTTCAAGACTTCTTCACCAGACAACGAGAAAAATTACAAGAAACAACCAATCATGTTCCAAATGAATTTGGGGTTTTTAAAAGTCCGGATTCTATTAAATTAATTTATAACGAAATTTATGATGATGACGCGATTCATTATTTCGCGACACTGGTTCATGAGTATTTACATTATGCCAGTTATGTTTCCGAAGATCGTCGTCTCTCAAGTGGTTTTTTTGAAGAGGCATTGACAGAATATTTTGCGCGGCGAATTATCGAGGCGGAGTTTGGACGATCTACCAATGTCGGGTATCCGTTGCAAGAGACAATTTTGTCGGAAATGATGAAGATGTATACGGATAATGAACTCGCTGATATTTATTTCACCAAAGATGAAAACGCACTTCGTCATGCAATCAATCGCGTCTATGGAGACACCTTTTATGAGGATAATTTTGTCATGTTTGAGACAATTATGTACACGTCAGATCCGAAACAAAAATTATCTTTAGCAAATACCATTATGAAAAAACTTGGTGGTAGAGAGTTGACGGAGAAAGATTTGAGGAGCACGTACAGTGATTAGTGTTTAGGTTTTAGTGATTAGAGTGTGGAGATTTCAAATTAAAAATTAGTTTCCCAAATTTCTTAACTGCAACTCGATCATGGCGCTATTGGTGGCGTGACTATCAGGTGTTAATTCTTTTGCTTTGAGATAATTTTTTCTTGCGTCGTCATCTCTGTTAATTTCTTTGTAGACGTTGCCGAGTTTGAAATAATAATTTGGATCTGTCGGGTCAAGTTCGATTGCTTGCAATAATATTTCTTCTGCTTCTCTGTATCGTTCCTGATGGATATAGACGGTTGCCAGTTCCTGTAAAATTTTTGGATTTTTCGGTTGTAATTCTAGTGCTTTTTTGACTGCTTCTTCTGCGAGGACAGCGTTTTGCGGATTTATCCCGATGAGTTGTTCATAGATT
This sequence comes from Patescibacteria group bacterium, assembly GCA_035454765.1. Classification (GTDB taxonomy): domain Bacteria; phylum Patescibacteriota; class Microgenomatia; order Levybacterales; family UBA12049; genus DATIGJ01. Next base: position 4,342 of record DATIGJ010000078.1, on the reverse strand, counting down.
TTGGCAAGGAACAACCATGTCTGGGGATTATTGGGTTGCGTCTCTGTTGCTTTTTTTGCATCATCAATGGATTGTTGTAAAAGTTCCTTTGCTTGTTTTTGGTCATCTGTCGATGATTCTTTTTTCGACAACAACTCTTGTGCCTGATCTCTCTTTTTTTCCGATTGTTCCAAAATAGCAATCACTTCGGGTTTGAGTATTGTGGTTGGTTCATTGTTTTTTGCAACGGTTTTGATGTATGAAAGGACGCCAATGGTTATTAGTGTAAGTCCCAAAAATCCGACGATAAACCAGAACCAGAATGATGATTTCATGAAATCAATAGTAACACAAGTTAGGGACTAGGAGTTAGGTGGGAGTAGAAAAATTTTTAGACTAGACATGTCAGATGGAGGTTTAGTTGCAACGTTTTGGAAGGCGACCAAAAGGGATTGTTCGATCTCGTAAATAAATATCTCCGAGTTCATTATTATCTATAGACACCGCGCTGTCCCCCGTGAAGAAGGCAACATATCTTCCGTCACTACTTACATGGGGCACATCAGCAACACCCATAACTGCTTTACAAAATGGATTTTGTGCGATTAGTTCTGTTGTACCAAGAGTGCGATCACGAAGATAGGCACTAAATAGTGCTTCTCTATACGGATTGAGATTTGGTGATTGGGAAATGAAGGCAACGTATCGTCCGTCGTCAGTTACATAGCCATGTGTGCTCGGTTCACTAAAAGTGGTTTCTCCTTCATTATTTGTTATACTGACTCTTTCAATCGTACTAAGTTGTCTGTCAATTAAAAACACGTCACTAGTGCTGTTCGTATCTCCAGATACAAGATTGGAAGATCCTGAGTAGAATACAATAAATCTGCCATCATTAGTAATATATGGAAAAGCCTGTCCTCCTTCAGTATGCCCGAGAGATGGGAAAGCGAAGGTCGTTGTAGATGTTACTCTATCCCTGATAAATACATCTGATGTGTTGTTCGTGTCATTTGGAACAAGATTACTTGCTCCTGATGAGAAAACTACATATCGCCCATCATCAGTGATATTGCCACAATCATGTACATCATTGTTTCCTTGTTCTCCATTTATGCCAATACTTATATTTTCGGCAATACTTGTTTGCCTATCGAAAAGAGAGCAGTCAACGTCTGCTCCTGTACGAGTTCGATAGATAATATATCTGCTATCAGGACTCATATTTTGGAAATTGAGATCAGATCCTGAAAGAAGGGATTGTGTTGTTTGATCAATCAGGTTGCGAATATAAATATTTCCTCCGGTTGAGAAAATTACAAATTGTCCATCATCACTTATTGAGCCTCGCCCAACGTTATTAATTGGTTGCGTTCCATCAGGAAGAATGCTTACTAGTTCTGTGGTGCCATTGACTCTGTCTTTGAGGAATAGGTCAGGTGCGTTATTGGTATCGTTTGGGTCTAAGTTCGATGAGTTAGATTCAAAGACAAAAAATCTTGCGTCTTTTGTCATATGAAATGGATCATTTGTACCGTTGTTGGAAAGTTCACCATTATTGTTAACCGAGATTGCTTCAAATTGTCCGGTTGGTGGGACGGGCTTGGCGGCAAAGACTTGTGTTGCCACGACACCGCCAACAATTAGAAGTATTAGCAAAGAAATACTTAATAACGGATTTTTAATAATATGGTGATGGATTTTTTGATGAAGCTTTTTTTCCCTTCGGATAGACTTTTTTGGCATAGCTTTACTATAACTATGTCTAAGTATTTGGGAGATGTCAATACCTCAGTTTGAAAATTAGTTGACTATCCACCCCACTTCGCCAGGTGCCAGACGGTACCTGGCTTCGAGGGGCAGGCCAGTTTTTAATTCACTATCCACCAGTTGATTTTGATATCTTCATCTTGTGGCTCTGCAATTCTGATGATAAATGATGTTTCATTTCTCTTTGTTGTTGAGATAGCAACCGGAACATCACTTGGAGTTGCGAAGATGCGTGAGTCCTCAGTCAGTGCTGTAGTTGTGACGATGACTTGTGTTTGTCCTTCAAGGATAGTGATTGTACCAAGAGATGCAGACAAGGTTTCTGTCGTATCAATATTGATTTTTTTCGTAGTGATTTCACCCTCGGTGATGACATTGCCAGTATTATCAATCGTCATGACGCCATCGAACAAATCTATACCACCAAGACCTCGATCTTGAAGTCTCAAATCACCATTGAGTGTTGAGATACTGGCGCCGCCATGGGAGAGACCTTTGATGGACAGGAGTCCTGCAGTGATATCACCGGTCACGTCGAGTTGGTTGACGGTTGCATGCGTTGCGACGGTGAGTGAATCGGTCAGTGTTGATCCGTTGATGGCGAGATCGCCAAGTGCGAGTTCAGCACCTGCGGATGCAGTGAAGATGTTGAGGGCGGTTGGGTTAGTAAGGACGGTAAGGTTGGTAAGAGACGCTTCAATGGATGCAACTTTATCATTGAGTGATGAAAGTTGTGAATTGAGATTATCGATTTGTGATTGGAGATTTCCCGCAAATCCTGCGGATGCAGATGCGACATTTTCAAGACCGATGAGTTTTTCATTGACACTCGCTCCACCTATTGTGAGATCTTGTGTTTCGAGGGTGCCATTGACTTGGAGATTTTCCGTTGCGATTGCACCAGCGGTTAACTTCGCCGATTTCACTTCGGAGAAAGCAGTGAGTTTCTCAATTTCCTGACCGTTGGCGTCCATCAATCCGAACAATTCTTTACCATAGGTATCAACACCTTTGCCGAAGATTGATACGTTACCGAATTCGTCAAAGGTCATGTTGGAGAGTGCGCTTTGGGGATCACCATGTCCGACATTGGCAAAGACCAGAATCGTACCGATACCTTCGCCATCGAAGTCTTCAAGGGCTTTACCGATAGTTTGTCCACTTCGTGTTGCTTTCATCGCGACACCCGGAGTTGGTGATGAGGTCAAGAGATCTCCTTTCTTAATCTCACCGTTGTCTGCTGTGACTTTTACTGGAACGCGTCCGACGAGTGCGACCGGAATGGCGCGGGCTCCATCAATCTGTCCGCCGGCTTGTGACAGTCTAAACCCGGGTCTCTCGGAGAAGATACCGATGAGTCCTTGCTCATACGCTTTTGCGGATCGTCTTACAAATCCTGCTTCCTGATCATCAATGGAGACAACTTCACCGGCAACGAGGGTTTCATCACGAGTTGGATAATCTTCAGCGACATCATAGGCACCTGCTTCGGTTGTTAAGGTGCCGGCGATGGTTGCATTACCACTTTGGTCCATAGTGAAGAGATGGAGATTGTTACCATTCGTAATTGAAAGTGTTGCTGACTCGGTTGCATTGATGCCGAATGATCCGAGTGAGATATTTGCAGCACCGATTGTTTGGGCATTGAGTTGTCCGAAGGTACCGTATGCTGAAAGAATGTCAGAGAACGCACCTTCATTTTCAAAGATGCTGTTACCATCGGTCAGGACAAAGCTTGCTGATGTTGTAGAAGTCTCAACAGTAAGATTATCGTTGTTGTTAACGAATACTTCAGGCGTGTGGTAACCAAGCTCGACAAACATCATAACTTTGCCGATATAGACGTAGGGAGCTGTGTAACTGGATGGAACCCCTGTGACATTTTCGGTTGCGATTTTGAAACATGGTGCATTTTCATTTGCGCCACTATCATATGGCCAGGCAAGATTGTCCAGTGTAGTGATGTTCTTACAATATGTATCATTCCAGTGACTTGTGCTCTGCAGTGCTTTTCCGAAGACAGGTCCTGTTTTGTTGGATTTCATACCATATCCTGGAATGTAACTGGAAGTAAGATAATCACCATGTTCGATTGACCCTTCGATGGAGGTGACCTTTACAGGCACACGACCGGAGAGCGCGATCGGCAAGCCGTTGGTTCCTTGTGGGCCTTTGCTACCGATAACTTTTGCCGGTCGGGTGGAGACAACACCGAGGAAGGAAGAGTCATATGGGTTAGTTGCTTTTTTTATACCGTTCACCATAGTATCATCAATGGTCACTACATCAGCGACATTCAACGTACTATCATTGGTCGGATAGATTTCTGCAAGGTCTGAAGTATTGTCTACTTCTGAGAGTACAATATCAATTCTGTCAACTTGTGGTGTCTCACCATTAAGATCAGTTTCTGTATCAGCGCAAACAGTGAATTCGAGCACATTGCTTGAACTTGGGGAGAGAGTAAAAATATATGTCGCCACAAAGCCTAACTGATTTTCATTAACAGCGACACCAAAAACTTCTCCAATGGGAGTATCATTACAGGCAACAGAGCCGCCATCATCGTAATGCATTTCAAAAGCAGCATACT
>DATIGJ010000077.1:0-2459 GCA_035454765.1 Patescibacteria group bacterium | reverse complement strand
CTATTAGGAAGAATTGAGTCCCTGGTAGGCAAAAAACCAAAGGACATAAACGGAGTTCTGTTCCTAATAGGGGTTCAGGAATTGGGAAAAGGTGGAAAGCATTTTAGCAAAGAGGAAAAACAGGACCTTATGCACATTGCTATCTGCAAAGTTCTTAGCTACGCCGGTTACTATGAACTTGACGGCATCGACAAAGATGGATGGCCACACTGGAGACTAGTAAAAAAGTTGCCCCATTTTGACCTGCTTGAGCAAGAACAGTTATTGAAACTTCACGTTATCGAATATTTTCAGTTGGAGTTTGATTGGAGACCCTCCTTTTTATAGGAGATTGAAGTTTAAGGGGACTTGAAAAGTAGCTATATTTAGTTTGGTTTCTAGAACTATGATTTTTCGTATAGACAAAAGTTAGAGATTATGGGAGATGGAATAGAAAAAATTCATGGTAAGATCAGGTCCTTTCAAAGGAAGTATTACCTGAACGTTTTTATTCGGGGAACTATACTAACACTGGCGATAATCTTCGGCTATTTTGTTCTGGCAACAGTTGTTGAACATAATCTTTGGTTGAGTCCTTCCTTGAGGACCTTAATTTTCTTTTCATTTTTTATAACCGTTGGTTATTGTGTTTTTAGATTTCTTCGGGAACCAATCAGCTGGTGGCTTGCAGGGAAGGGCCTGAGTGAGGAGCAAAGTGCCAGAATGATCGGTGGTTCTCTTCCTGGGGTAAAAGACCGACTCTTAAATCTTCTTCAACTTAATCAAAATGCAGCATCCTCGCTTGCGCTGGCTAGTGTCAAACAAAAATCATCAGCACTTGACCCGATCTCATTTGAGTCAGTGATTACTCTTGAGAAGAACAAGAGCTTAATAAAATACCTTGCAGCTCCTTTAACGGTTATCATCCTAATCTTTTTCATTGATCAAAGAATAATTACTGATAGCACAAACCGGATTATCCATTTTAATCAAAAGTTTTCGCCAGCCGCTCCGTTTACATTCTCAATAGAGACTGAAAAGCTGGTTGCTTTTTATAATGAAGATTTTACTTTGCATGTGCGCCTTCAGGGTAGTGCACTACCTGAAAATCTGTACCTGGAAAACAGATCACAAAGAACAAAACTTACTCCCCAAGGCAACGGAATCTTTACCTATACTTTTGAAAATGTACAGTCACCGTTCACATTCCAGCTAGAAGCTGCCGGTTTTTATTCGGACCAGTATAGTGTTGAGGTATTTAATCGCCCTGAGCTGACCAGTTTTGAAGTCGACCTGGACTATCCCAAATACCTGCGAAAGAAGTCGGAAACTTTGAAAAATGCCGGGAATCTAGAGGTTCCTGAAGGTACTATAATTCAGTGGCGCCTATCAACATCTCACGCAGAGGAAGCAAAGATTTTCTTTTCATCGGAAGAGTCTCCATTGGAGTTTCAAATTATTGATAATCAGAATTTTAAGTATTTGAGAAAATTGCTAGACTCTGATCAATATGAAATCTCCCTGGGGAATAACAGGGCAATGAATCAAGATAAGATTTCGTATAAGATTGACGTCATCAAAGATCAGCACCCCAATATCTCTGTCAATCATTTGAATGATACAATTCTTTTTAAGCGAATTATGCTGGGTGGCTTTGTAAGTGATGATTATGGGTTAACCCAATTGGACCTTCACTTTCGGGTGCTGGACGCAAAACAGAATATTATTCACTCTGGTGGCGGACGAATTCCTCTGTTAAAAGATCAGCAGCAGCAGAGTTTTATTCACAATTGGGCGATCGACTCAATTGCACTTAATCCGGGAGATCAACTTGAGTACTACTTGCAAGTCTGGGACAACGACGGTGTCAATGGAAGAAAATCAACAAAATCCGCGAGTTACAAATTCATCGTTCCAAGCGAAGAAAAGCTGGTTGCAGAAATTGACCGCACCAGTCGTGAGACCCAAACAACGATTAACAAAAGCTCCACTAAAGCAGCCGAACTTCAGCAACAGATTGAGCAAGCAACCCAAAATATCAAAGGCAAACAGAGTCTGGATTGGCAGGACAAGCAAATGCTCGAGGAAATTTTGAAGCAGAAGGAGGCTCTTGACCGGCTCATTGATCAAATGAAGGAACAGAACAAAACGCTTCATGAAAAGCAGGAGACATTTACTGAACAGGATCAGCGGATAAAGGAGAAAGCAGAACAAATTCAGAAATTAATGGAGGAACTGCTGGACGAGGAGACAAAAAAATTGTTTGAGGAGCTACAGAAGCTTTTAAAAGAAAACACCGATATATCTCAACTTCAAAAGTTGCTAGACAAATTAAACAAGAACACGAACAACCTTGAAAAGGAACTCGATCGGATGTTAGAACTCTTCAAGCAAGTTCAATTTGAAGCCAAATTCGATCAGGTGTTAAAAAATCTTGAAGATCAAATAGAGCAATCTGATGCAGTTCCGGAAAAAGAAGA
>DATIGJ010000076.1:0-8334 GCA_035454765.1 Patescibacteria group bacterium | reverse complement strand
AGAGATTGTTACGCTAACAAAGCCTCTTCCTATTGCAAATGTTGCACTTATGTGTCCGAAGTGTAAACAGCCTGCACGGGTTGGGATGAAAGTCTTGAAAGATAGTAAAGTACGCGTATGTAAAAAATGCGGACACGAATTTGTTTAATCATATGGATAATTTACAAGAACGATACAAAAAAGAAATAAGTGGGAAACTCCAAGAACAACTGGGTATTAAAAACCCTATGGCTTTGCCACGTTTGGTAAAAATTGTTGTCAACATGGGTGTTAAAGATGCTGTTGCTGACAAAAAACTCATGGAGAAAATGAGTGGTGCCTTGGGAATTATTACTGGTCAAAAGCCAAAAACGACTCGTGCAAAGAAATCAATCGCGAGCTTCAAACTTCGTGAAGGAGACGCAATCGGTTTGGTTGTTACGCTTCGTGGAAAAAGAATGTATGCATTTTTTGATAAATTAGTTAGAATTGTTCTTCCTCGCATTAAAGATTTTCGAGGTGTGAAGCGAACGAGTTTTGATAAGCAGGGAAATTACACGTTAGGATTTTATGAATATTCAACCTTTCCTGAGATTGATCCGGCAAGTGTTGATCGGCTACAAGGAATGGAATTGGTGATTGTTACGACAGGGAAAAATCGTGATGAAAGTTTTGCTTTACTTGATGCACTTGGTATGCCATTTGCAAAAGAGGCTAAATGAGGCTAAATGTGGTATAATTGAACGTATGGCTAAAAAATCAAACATAGTTAAGTTTTTAAAGAAACAAAAGTATGAAGTTCGCGACGTCAATCGTTGTGGTATTTGTGGTCGTGCGCGCGGCTATATGCGACGATTTGGTCTGTGCAGAATTTGTTTTCGTGAACGCGCAATGAAGGGAGAATTACCAGGAGTATATAAAGCAACCTGGTAAATATAAACTATATGAACTATACAATCGGAGATTTTGTTATACAACTGAAGAATGCGGCAATGACCCGCAAAAAAGAAGTCGTTACATCATTTGCAAATATTAAAGAAGCAGTTGCAAAGGTGTTGGTCAAAGAAGGTTTTTTGGCAAGTGTCAAAACGGAAACCATTGAAGGTCGAAAGATGCTTGTTGTTGAACTTCGTTATTCACGACGACGACCAACACTTACTGATGTTGCTCTTATTTCTAAACCATCACTTCGTGTGTATGTTGAATCAAAAGAAATCGCAAGTAAGCAGGGAAGATCCGAAACAGCGATTTTATCCACAAATGCAGGAATTTTGACAGGAAGAGATGCTATTAAGAAGAAAGCTGGTGGAGAGTTGTTGTTTAAGATTTGGTAGAAATATATATTTAAAATTTTTATACTATGTCAAAAATCGGAAAATTACCAATTATGTTAGAAAGTGGCGTACAGGCAACTGTCTCTGGCAATACTGTCCAGATTACCGGTACAAAAGGAAATGTTTCCTATACTGTTCCATCAGGAATTACCGTTGCGATAGCTGACGGGAAAGTGACGGTTGATGCTCCAAATAAAAAAGATCGAAAGGTCAGAGCTTTGTATGGATTGACCCGTGCGAATTTGGCAAACATCATTAAAGGTGTTGATCGTGGATTCGAAAAGAAGTTAGAGTTAGTAGGAGTCGGATACCGTTCACAATTGCAGGGAACAGACTTGGTTTTGTCACTTGGTTTTTCTCATCCAGTAAAAATCAAGCCACTTCCTGGTATTACGATTAGCGTTGCTGATAATGTTATTACGATCTCAGGAAGTGACAAGCAGCAGGTTGGTTTGACAGCAGCAAATATCCGTGCGATTAAACCACCAGAACCATACAAAGGAAAAGGGATTAAATATGTTGGTGAAAGAATCCGAAGAAAGGCTGGTAAAGCTGCAAAAGCAGCAGGAGCAAAGTAGAATTTAGTATTTTGTATTAAACATATGATTATAAAAAACGCAACAAAACAAAGAAAAACGAGAATTCGCAAGAATATTGCGATTGTCAGTGATAGACCACGTTTGAGTGTGTCTAAATCAAATAACTATTGTTATGCACAGGTCATTACGCCTGAAGGGAAAACCGTTGTCGGTATTTCTGAAAAGGCAATAAAATCAAAAGCAGGAAGCCGCATGGAGAGTGCCAAGCAAGTTGGACTTGAGATAGCAAAACTCGCACTTGCTAAAAAGATTAAAGTTGTTGTGTTTGATAAAGGCAGTTTTGCATATCATGGTCGTGTGAAGGCACTTGCCGAGGGAGCACGAGAGGGCGGATTACAATTCTAAGATTTTTAAGAATATGAATAACCAAAATCAAAATAGAGGCGGATATCAAGGTGGTAATAAACCATTCCAGAGAGAACCGAGTGAATTTGAAGAACAGATTGTCCAAATCAGTCGTGTCTCAAAAAAAACAAAAGGCGGCAATAAGATCGGTTTTGCAGCACTTGCTGTTGTTGGTGATAAAAAAGGTCGCGTTGGTGTCGGTCTCGGAAAAGCACCCGATGTTTCAAGTGCAATTCGTAAAGGCATTGCGTATGCAAAGAAGCATTTAATTGCTGTTCCACTTGTCCATGGCACAATTCCGTTCCGTGTTGATGTGAAACTCGGTGCAGCAAAAGTTATGTTGAAGCCTGCACCTCCTGGATCGGGTATTATTGCCGGTGGCGCAGTCAGAAGTGTTGTATCAGCAGCTGGAATTCAAAATATTTCATCAAAAGTACTTGGTACCAATAACAAAGCAAATAACGTCCATGCAACACTCGAAGCACTCAAAAGAGTAAGTGAACAAGCAGAGAAACATGAAGAAAGAAAGGCTAAAGTCTCTAAGGTTTAGTGATTAGATATGAATTTATCAAATTTACAAAAAATTAAAGCAAAGAGTAAAAAACGAGTTGGTCTCGGTCATGGATCAGGTCGTGGAAAAACCTCAGGTCGTGGCACAAAAGGATTGAAAGCGCGAGGTCGAGTCCCACTTGATTTTGAAGGTGGTGCTCTCCCGTTGATTAAGAGACTTCCTTTCTTGCGTGGAAAAGGTCGTAATAAATCGTTGCAGCATAAGCCAGTTGTTCTCAATGTTTCTGCTTTGAATGGTTTAGTAAAAGGATCAGTTGTTGATATTGAGGCATTGATTAAAAACAAAATCGTTGCTGCTGAAGAAGCAAAGGTATATGGCGTGAAGATTCTCGGAGATGGTGAACTGGGAGTTGCCTTGACTGTTAAAGTAACGACATCAAAAGGTGCAGCTGCAAAAATTGAAAAAGCTGGCGGAAAAGTTGAATAATTTTTGAATTCTCCTCTGTTACTTCAAAGTAATATCAAATTCCAAAAAATTAAGGTATAATAGATTGTATTATTCTCGTGTCCAATATTAAATAATGAATAGTTTTTTAAGCATTGTTCGTAAAAGTTTTCAATCACCCGAGATCCGTTCAAAGATCATTTTTACTCTCGCAATTTTTCTGGTTTTTCGTTTTTTCGCTCATATTCCTGTTGCGGGTGTTGACCTCGTTGCACTCCAAAATTTATTCGCAAGTAATCAATTCTTGGGACTTCTTAATATTTTTTCTGGTGGAACGCTTGCTAATTTTTCCATTATGGCACTTGGTTTAAATCCGTATATTAATGCGTCAATTATCATGCAGCTTTTGACGATGGTTATTCCAAAATTTGAGGAGTTGCAGAAAGAAGGCGATAGTGGTCGAAAGAAAATCAATCAATATACAAGGTTTCTGACGATCCCTCTTGCTGTTCTGCAAGCGATTGGTATGTATGCATTGTTGAAGAGTCAGGGGATTATTGCAGTTTTGTCTCCGCTTGCCTTTATTGCCTTTATTTTGACGATGTTGGCAGGGACGATGTTTTTGGTTTGGCTTGGAGAGCTAATTACAGAAAAAGGAGTTGGCAATGGTATTTCTTTATTAATTTTTGCTGGTATTGTGGGTCAATTTCCTGCGATTTTTGGTCAGACACTTGAAACAGTTTCTGCTGATATGTCTATGAATCTGGCAATTTTTGCCGGACTTGCACTCCTTGTGACTGCAGGTATTATTATTGTCAACGAAGCAACGCGACAAATTCCTGTTCATTATGCGCGTCGGATGCGCGGCAACAATATGACGAGCGGTCAATCAACCCATCTGCCGCTTCGTCTCAATCAGGCAGGTGTCATTCCAATCATTTTTGCAATTTCTCTTGTGCTCATGCCTTCCTTAGTTGCTCAATTTTTACAAACCAGCCCCAATGCGTTTCTATCAAATCTTGCGGTAGGTATTAATACGTGGTTTGCGCCGACGGGTGCTGCATATAATGTATCTTATTTCCTGCTTGTGGTTGGATTCACCTTTTTTTATACGGCGATTGTGTTCAATCCGAAAAAGATTTCGGAGCAAATTCAAAAATATGGTGGATTTATTCCGGGGATTCGTCCAGGATCACCTACAACAAAATATCTCAATTATATCCTGACGCGTATTACGCTCGTTGGAGGATCTTTTTTGGGTCTTGTCGCGATTTTACCTGAGATTGCTCGCGTGGCGACAGGTGTGCAGACACTTCTTTTGGGAGGAACAAGTATTTTGATTGTTGTGAGTGTTGTTTTGGAAACAGTTAAAAACATTCAGGCAAATCTTGTGATGCGAAATTACGATTCGTTTGTTACGAAAAATTCAGGCAAATTATGAAAATTGTTCTTATCGGTATTCAGGGATCAGGGAAATCAACACAAGGAAATCTTCTTCAGGAGAAGCTTGGTGTACCGTATCTTGCAACGGGACATATTTTTCGTACCATCGCTAAAGAAGATACCTCTTTAGGTCGCGAAATTAAACACATTATGAATGCAGGCTATCTGATTCCTGATGAAAAAACGATTGAAATTGTTGAAGAATATCTTTCCCGTCCGGAATACCAGAAGGGTTATATCCTTGATGGTTTTCCACGGACAGTTAAGCAGGCAGATGCTTTTGGTGAGGGCGTTGATATGGTTATCTATCTCAGAATTTCCGATCAGGAAGCACTGAATCGTATTGCCAATCGTCGTGATGCCAGTCGTGAAGATGAAACACAAGAAGCAATCAAAAAACGGATTGAATCGTTTCATGAGTTTACCAAGCCGGTAATTGCTTATTATCAAGAGAAAGGAAAATTGGCAGAAATTGATGGTGAACAAAGCATTGATGCGATTCATACTTCGATTCTTACAGCACTACATCATGAAAAATAACTGTATTATTGCGATTGTCGGGATGCCCGGATCAGGAAAAAGTGAAACGATTGCTTATTTACAAACCAAAGGAATTCCCTGTGTTCGTTTCGGACAAATAACGGAGGATGGTTTGGCGAAGGAAGGATTAGAGGTGACACCTGAGAATGAGAGGCGGTTTCGTGAAGCGCTTCGTGAAAAGCACGGCATGGCTGCTTATGCCCTGTTATCGAAACCAACGATTGATGCGTTATTAAAAAAAAACGAAATGATTGCGATTGACGGGCTTTATTCATGGGAAGAATACATGGTATTGCAGGAGACATACACCAATTTAATTCTTGTTGCACTCGTCGTTGACGCTTCAGTTCGTCATGAACGACTTGGCAAACGGTCAGTCCGTGCTTTAACAAGTGAAGAGGCAAAAAAACGAGATCGTGCAGAAATTGAGAATTTGAATAAAGCGGGACCAATTGCAAGAGCAGACTATTATATTGAGAATAATAGTGATGATAAAGAAAATTTATATAGGAAAATAGATGAGGTTTTAGAGAAGATTTAGGATTTAAGAGATAAGATGTAAAAATTCCTAAATCATAAATTTTTAATCTTACATCGAGTAAGGGTATGATTGATTACAAAACACCAGAAGAAATAAAAATTATGCAGCATGGGGGCAAGATTCTCGCGGATGTGTTATACCATGTCATGGAAACGATTGCGCCTGGTATGACTGAGTTAGAAGTAGATAAAATGGCAGAACGGATGATTCGTGAACGTGGTGGTGAGCCAGGTTTTATGCGGGTGCCAGGGTACAAATATACTGTTTGTATGTCAACAAATGATGTTGTTGTTCACGGTATTCCTGGTTCGTATGTTTTTCAACCAGGTGATCTGGTGGGTGTTGATTGTGGTGTCTTTTATAAAGGTTTTCATACGGACATGTCTCAGTCAATTATTGTTCCTGGCGCATCTCGTCCTGAGTCTGAAAAATTTTTGCGTGTTGGGAAAAAGGCGCTTGATGAGTCAATTCAGGAAGCAGTCATTGGTAATCGGATCGGGCATATTTCAAAAAAAATTCAGAATATTGTTGAGGGAGCAGGTTATTCGATTGTCAGAAGTCTTATCGGGCATGGTGTGGGTCGAGAGTTGCATGAAGAGCCTGAAGTACCGGGTTATTTGGCAAAACCAATTAACGAAACGCCATTGTTACAAGAAGGGATGACAATAGCGGTTGAAGTAATTTATAATATGGGAAGTCGGGAGGTTGTCCTTGATACTGATGGCTGGACAATCAGAACTGAAGATGGTGCACTTGCCGGATTATACGAGAGAACAATCGCGATAACGAAGCATGGTCCGCTGATGTTAACAAAATAAGTGGTAAAACCTAATCACTGACTTGTTGCTCTTTCGTGCGTGGTTTGGTATAATACTCCAATGGCTCATCAAGGCTCTTTTGAGAAAGATGGCAAAGTTCTGGAAGCACTGCCCAACACGTTATTTCGTGTTGAATTGGAAGATGGAACGATTGTACTTTGTCATTTATCTGGAAAAATGCGGATGAATTTCATCAAAATTCTTCCAGGAGATAGAGTGAAGATAGAGATGACGCCATATGATTTGACCAAAGGTCGAATTACATTTCGTTATAAATAGCTATGAAAGTACAAGCAAGTGTCAAGCCAAGATGCATGAAATGCAAAATTATTAAGCGTAAAGGCGTGATTCGTGTTACGTGTGAAAATCCACGACACAAGCAGAGACAAGGATAAAGTATGCGTATTGTAGGAGTTAATATACCAGATGACAAACGAATTGATATAGCTCTCAGCTATATTTATGGTATTGGTCGAAGCAACACCAAGCCGATTTTGGAAAAGGCAGGTATTGATTTCGCAACGCGTACCAAAGATTTGACAGAGGAACAAGTCAAAATCTTAACACAAATTCTTGATAAATATAAAATTGAAGGAGATTTAAAGACTGATATTGCAGCAACTATCCGTCGGCTGAAAGAAACGGGTTCCTATCGGGGTAAAAGACATGCAGCAGGTCTTCCTTCTCGCGGACAGAGAACACGATCAAATGCTCGTACAAAACGTGGTAAGAGAGTAACAATTGGTGCAATCAAGAAAGAAGTTATGGCAAAGATGGAATCAGCACAAAAAGCAAAAGAATCAGGAAAGTAGATTAAAGATTTAAGAATATGGCAAAACAGAAAGATACAAAAAAAGTTGTTAAAAAGAAATCAGGCGCTCCTGTGACATCCCACGGTCGTGTCTATGTTACCTCAACGTTTAATAATACATTGGTGACGGTTACGAATGATAAAGGTGATACGCTTGGATGGAGTAGCTCTGGTGCAAAAGGATATAAAGGGACGAGGAAATCAACGCCTTATGCAGCAAGTATTGCTGTTGAAGATGTGGTGAGGAAGCTCGTCTCAAAAGGTTTGCAAGCAGCAGATATTTTTATTAAAGGTCCGGGCAATGGGCGTGATAGCTCACTGCGAGGTATCAGAAATGCAGGGCTACAAATCCTGTCAATTTCAGATATTACGCCAATGCCGCACAACGGACCGAGAAGTAAAAAGAAGCGAAGGGTCTAGTGACTAGTGGTTAGTGATTAGTCGAAAGTACTAAGCACTAAACCCTAAAACCTAACCCTCTAATAAAATTATGGCAAGATATACAGGACCAAAACATAAATTAGCACGACGCGAAGGCGTTAATATTCTGGATAAAGATTCAGCATCGTTGATGCGTCGTATTAATCAACTCCCTGGTCAGCATGGGAAAAAAGGAACACGTCGTCGTCCCTCAGAATTTGGTCAGCAGCTTCGTGAAAAACAAAAAGCAAAAGCGATGTACGGACTTCTGGAAAAACAATTTAAAAAATTGGTTGATACTGTGTCGACACAAAAGGGAGATACCTCAGAACTCTTACTTGCACTTCTTGAAACCCGTCTGGATAATGTTGTGTATCGGGTCGGTCTGGCAAAATCTCGTGCGATGGCACGGCAATTTATCACACATGGACACGTGTTGGTAAACAATAAAAAAATGACCATTCCTTCTTATACAGTACAAGTTGGTGATGTCGTTACCATTGATTCGGCTATTTTGAAAAATCCTGATGTTGCAAAATTGTTGCAAGA
>DATIGJ010000075.1:0-7211 GCA_035454765.1 Patescibacteria group bacterium | reverse complement strand
AAGATGCAGATGAGGCATTAAAAAATGACGCGGGAGCCTTTAAAAAGGCTGTAAGAGACGATGTTGGCGTCTTTGACTATTTGCTGCAGAAACTCGTTGCAGATAACGATACAGGAACGGCAGAAGGGAAAAAACAGATTGTTAGTGAGTTTCTTTCTTTTATTGCGTTGGTACAGAATGAAATTGTCAAAGAACATTATTTACGAAAATTAAGTACAGAAGTTGGGACGTCCTATGAAAGTATCAGTAAAGAGTTGCAGCGGGTGAGCACCTCTCAGTCTCAGGTTGCTGTTCCAAAACAGGATGGAGAAAAGAAAAAACGTTCACGGGATGAATTATTGGAAGAATATTTGCTGGCATTGATTATTCAAAGTGAGAGGCCAAAGGAGACGCTGACCCGTACGGTTGCAATCCTTTCTGAAAGCACGAGCAAAGAGCGGGCGTATCAAAAGATTTTGTCTCATCTTTTGGATCACTTTGCAAATAATGAACACTTTGACGGGAAGCAATTTGGTGATGGTTTGCCAAGTGAACTCGTACCGAGTTTTAACACGTCCACTCTTTTCCCTTTGCCTGCCTTTGAAGACCAACAAAAATTAGTGGTTGAAGTTGAAAAGACAGCCGCGACGTTACGTAAATTATATTTACAAAAACGGATGAAGGATTTGGCGGTTGAGATAACACAAAAGGAATCTGAAGATAACGCGGCAGTTGATGAGGAGCTTGAAATGTTGCGAAAAAAGTACTCCGAGCTCGCTTCACAACTAGAGGCTACCGAATTGTAAGGATTTATGGTAAAATAGCTCCATGTCCCAGAAGTTATCTCCGCTCTTGACGGATATTGTTACGTCTGCCAAGAAGCGAGGCTACATCACCCAAGATGAAATCTTAGGCATTTATTCAAAGCCTGAGGATCACATTGAAGAGCTTGACAGCTTGTATGACAAGCTGATGAAATCCAACATCGACGTCTTCGAAACAATCGCACAACAACAGGAAGATCAAAAGCCTATTGAAGATCTTGAAAAAGAGCTTGAAGCATTGACCGTACTTACTGAAGGATCAGTCTCTGATCCTGTTCGTATGTATTTGAAAGAAATTGGTCGTATTCCGCTTTTGACATTTGATGAGGAAATTGAGCTTGCGAAACGAGTTGAGAATGGTGATGCAAAGGCAAAACAGAAACTGATCAACTCCAATTTGCGTTTGGTGGTTTCAATCGCGAAGAAATATATCGGTCGTGGTTTGTCTCTTCTTGATTTGATTCAGGAAGGCAATCAAGGACTGATTCGTGCTGTTGAGAAATATGACTGGAGACGAGGTTTTAAATTTTCAACCTATGCGACGTGGTGGATCAGACAGTCAGTGACCCGCGCGATTGCAGATCAGGCACGAACCATTCGTATTCCTGTTCATATGGTTGAAAATATTAACCGTTTCCTTCGAAGTCAGAGAAAATTGATGCAGGAACTCGGTCGTGAGCCAACCCCTGAAGAAGTTGCTAATGTGCTTGGTATTGAACCAGATAAAGCACTTGAAATTATCAAAATTTCACAAAATCCTGCTTCACTTGAGGCTCCTGTCGGAGATGAGGAAGATAGTAGACTTGGTGACTTTATTCATGACTCATCAGCTCCGACACTCTTTGATAGTGCTTCACGTGAGCTTCTGAAAGAACAAGTTGAACAGGTTCTTAACACCCTTTCTGACCGTGAACGACGCGTTATTGTTGAGCGGTTTGGACTGCTTGATGGCCGTCCGAAAACGTTGGAAGAGGTTGGACGGATGTTTCAAGTCACCCGTGAGCGTATTCGACAGATTGAGGCAAAAGCACTTCGCAAAATGCGTCATCCATCCCGTGGCAACAAACTCCGCGACTATTTAGTTTAATTGGCTATACGAACACGTAAGTGTTTCATGTTTTCATCTAATTGTTGATTATACGTAGTCCATTTTTTTTCAACAGCTTCGCCAAAGTGTCTAATGAGTTTTTGTGCGGAACCATTTCTTTTTCTGGCATCCAGTTCCATATGGGTATACCCGCGTGTCCGTAAGGCATCAATTAATGTATCAAGTAAGGGAGAGGCGAGTCTTCGCCCTTGAACTGTCGGATGGAGTGCAATGATTGAAACGTATGCTGTTTCAGGTTCAGCATAAAGGCCTCTCTGTTGTGGTACTTCATCGAGTGGTCTGGCAACAGCATAGCCGATAATTTTTTTTGATTCTGCCTTGAGGAGGACGGCAATATGGCTTCTTGTTCTAAAATCGTATTTAAGATAGGTGCGGCCAAGTCCTCGTCTCCCAAAATTTGCGGAATCTATAGCGACAACAGGTCTACGAATTCTCATCCATGAAAACGGATACCGTCTATAGACAGTCGTCGTAACGGTTTCTAAATGTGGCGATTTATCTCCTCGTTCTCTCATAGGATGTTGTTAATCCAGGCGGATGCGGATAAAGTGTCTCATTTCGTTGTCGTTTTTCACCTTACGTTTACTGACAATTCGGTCGGCATACATTTTTTGGAGAGAATGAAGATACCCATCATGGAGGACATGCCCTTCCAAAAAGGTGTACCCCTGTTTTCGGAGTTGTCGATTGAGCATGGAATGGAGATTTTTTGCTAAGCCTTTGCCTTGAAAGCGGGGATGAATAGCGATTGACGTGAGATATGCGGTTCCAGGCTTGAGTCGCTCGGCATACGCATAGCCAATGATTCTTCCTGCAATGGTACGAAGTAACAAGACGACATTTTTTTTGTTGGTAAAGTCAGACTCCAGGATATGTGCTTGCGGATCATACTGATGAAACGCATCAGCCTCAATTTTGAGAATTGCTCGTTTAATTTTACCCCATGCAATGCGTTTGGGATTGTACGTTTTTGCCACAGCAATAGCTTTTTTGTCCTGCCTGATCATAGAAGAGGATTTTAGCAGAAATTACGTCAAACCTCAAGCTATAGGACTTTCTTGTGGCTTGATAAAGGCAAACCTGGGGATTTTTTTGCCGTTTTTGATTACCTCTTCAAGGAACATTGTTTTTGGTCTGACCCAGTATTTTCCATTGGGATTATCATAGAGGCATTCATAGTAGATAACATCTTCAAGTGTCTCACTATGTTTGGCAACACCGAGTACACGATAGAGTTTTCCTTTATGATGTTTGTAAACGCCTCCGATTACGATATCAGTCATAGAGTTGTCAGGAAGATTTTTCCGAAAAAGAGAGTTCCCAGTACTGCGAAGACAAAAATGCATTGCCAGAAAATTTGATAGATAAACCATACCGCATCGTTTTGAAATAGCTTATATAAATATAGTGTGTGTGGCGGATTGCGGTGATGGGTCGCGAATTGTTCCTGAATCCAGTAGATAACTTCGCCAAGACTTCTGATTACCCAAAAAACAGAGAAGGAAAGCAAGAAGAGTGACCAGTTATTAAAAAAGAATGCCAGCGCGCTGACGAGTATCCAAAAAGGTGCGATGATAAGCGTATCTCCCCAAACAAAGATACCAAGTATTGCCGCAAAATCCGTGCGTCCAAACGCATTTTTCTTTCGGATTTCAGCAAACCCTTTGAGAAAGAGGATGAGGTTGATAAGTGCAAAAATGACAAGAATAATTTGTTGCATCTATTTTATGATAATGTGCCGTTGGCGCCGTTTTTGAAAGCGTTGACGAGTTGTTCTATCTTTTTCATTTCGGGTTCAAGTATCTCTTTTGCCCTGTCTGTTTGGAGATGTTTTTGAATGTCTTGGATTTTTTGCCATCTTTTTTCAATAATTTCCAAAAGATCCTGATGGAGTATGGCTGTTTGAAAATTGATGGCGCGTATGAATCCAAAAACGGAAAGCTGCTGTATTTTGTCAGCATCGAAAAGGAGTTTTGCTTCGATGGATTGTGCCGTATGAATATCTTTCGGGTTGTGAACATAGACGGCATGAATAATTGCTTCGGTTTCATGAGATGGAAAATGAATATTTTCCAAAAATGGCTTTGCAAGCTTTGCACTTTCATACGCATGTCCTTCATCAACGTTGATTCTGCCGATGTCATGGAGCCAACACGCAGCTTCGAGGAGTTTTAGATCAGTTTCCGGATAGTCGTTGGCAAGCAGTAATGCATAGGTGACGGTTAGTTCTGCGTGGCGACTGTCGTGGAATTGATCAATTTTCGGATCAAGTGATTTTACAAATTCTTTGATTTGGTCTAATTGTTTGTCCGTCACAAAGGTAAGTATAACAAATTTAGGTTCAACTTTTGGGAGTAAGTACGTGAAGCTTACTGCTTCTGAAAATTAATCCGGATCGCAATATTTCTCCTCGTACTCCTCCGCGACCTTCAAACGCATGGAGGAAATCTGTTTTCCCATATTGTTTGCTTGGTACATTACATGGGTTTGCAAGATCCGTAAGCTGAATCGTAACACCGGTCAATCTATTCCCGATTCGAATCTTTGCCTTTCTTTGTTCTAACGTATTAAGTTCTTCTGCGGTTATTCTTTTCAAAACAATATTGCGACGTGTTTCTGAGCTTGTGAAGGGAATAAAACCTTGATTTTTCAGATATGTTTGTGCTTCCTGAATGCCGTGTTCGGCAATGAGTGTAATATTCCGCGACGCATTTGGTATCCTATGATTTTTATACGTTGCATGAGTGAGGATGTTATCTGTGTGATAGCGATCACCGACGAGACCTTTGCCTTTTACCGCAAACACGACCAGTCGTCTTACCATTGCTTGTCCTTTTGCGGGACTAGTATAGATGTCGTTTACATTGGACAAACTATGTTCTCTTTCCGGAATACTTTGGTATTGATGTCGTCTCCATGGTAACTGTAGCATTTCGTATTGCATGCAGGCATTCTAACAAAGCCTTGGAGGAATGGCAACAAAAGTGAAGTAATTTGAAAAATCACGGGTGGATTTACGCCTCGTTTGATGATAAAATACTTCATACCGAAGCAACATTCCGCGATAGTCCACCAGCTGGCGGACAAGAAGCTGTTAATAACAATATGTGGTTTGTTTACGCTTTGTATAATCATACAAGGCAAAAAATATATATTGGGCAAACTGGCAATCTTGAGCAGCGTATAGCGGAACATAATAAAAAAAGGGGAAACCATTTTACGTCAAAGATAGATGGAGAATGGGTTATAATTTATAAAGAAGAAGTGAAAAGTAGAAGAGAGGCTTGGTAAGAGAAAAACAATTAAAAAGTTATAAAGGAAGAGAATATATCAAAAAATATATTCCAGGTTGAATTCTTGGCTCCGCGATAGCTCAATGGTAGAGCAAGAAGCTGTTAACTTCGAGGTTCTAGGTTCGAGTCCTAGTCGCGGAGCCAAGAATTTACATTTCACGATAGTCCGCCAGTTGGCGGACAAGAAGCTGTTACTTTCGATCAGCCAGTAGAGGCTGACAAGGGTTCTAGGGGAGTTTATCCGCCTACCGGCGGAAGTCCTAGTCGCGGAGCCAATAAAATTAGCTTCATTTGGTATAATTGACTAATGCGATCGCTTTTGATACTTGGTGTCTTAATAATTTTTGTGATCGCAGGATTTTTTGTTTTCTCCTCAACAACCAAGAATAACCCCAAAACATTAACTGTCCCAATCTCTCAAGCTCCAGAAACAGTAGAAACTAAAGCAGCTTTTGCTATTTTTACTCATGGAGTATTTAGGATATTCACTGCGGCAATGTACCATAATTTATCTACTGATGTTTACATTGAATCTTCAAATCCAAACATTGTTTATGTCAAAAGAGCTAATATAACTTGGGATGATTTTTTTAACACTTTGCCGTTCAAGCTTTCAAAGGAGTGTTTAACAACTGGAACAGGTCAAACTTTTTGCACAAAAGGGAATCAAAGCTTAAGATTTTATCTTAACGGAAAGGTTAATCCCAATGCACTCGATCAAGTCATAAAAGAGGGTGACCAACTCCTTGTTACCTTCGGCGACAACTCCGAAGCCCAAATTCAAAACCAACTACAACAAGTTCCAGAAATAAAGTAAGTGCTGTGTTTTCTACCAGGCGGAGCACATAAAGGGGTCTTTTTTTATGAGTTTTTCAGATAGGACTTGTGTTTTAGCTTGAGTCTCGGAGGCGTTTTGTTTGAAGTTTTTTTATCTTACAAAATTTACGTAATGTACATTACATGCTAAAAGTTAGCAATCTTACAGCATATAAATAAATTTAAGAGTACACTTCTTAGTAGTTAAGTTGAGGCAGGTAACAACCAAATAATAGCTGCCCATAAATCACTGTTATGAGAAGTACATTAGGAAATTAACAATACTATTTACTACTTCACTCCTGCCCCAACTTGGTATAGTTATGAATACTATCCAAACTATTTCAAGAGATTCACTTGCATCAAATCGTACCAGTTATCTGTGGGACAACTTAATTGTTGAAAAGCGTTCCTCAAGTAACTTACTCGATAAGCTATATAAAGGAAGTTTTTTTTACGCTTTCTGGTTAGTTGTATCTTCACGAGTAAAATAAATATAAAATTATGAGTTGAGAAAGGGGGTGAAATAGATGACATTACAAAAACAAGATGAGAAAAAAGGTGGCATTAATCCGGTAGTTGCTGCTGTTACAGGCGCAATTGTTGGGGCAGGCGTTGTTGTTGCGGGAGCAAATGCCTTGAAAAACGATAAGAATCGTAAGAAGGTGAAAGAAGTTTTGAGCAATGTAAAAGATCAAGCCATAGAATATATAGAGGATATGCAAAAGCAAGCACAAGACAAAAAAGGTGAAGTGAAAGAAAAACTTGCTGGAGCTAAAAAAGAAGTGAAAAAAACGGCACACTAAAAATAAGATTTATAGGTGTCTTCAGTTTCTAGAAAATGCGTTCGAAGTGTGCTAACATTGGGGAGTCAAATAAAAGCCCTTTATCAAATTACTTTAATTTGGTATCATATAACGTATGGCAACAATAAATCCTTGGATTAACTTCAACGGTAATGCAGAAGAAGCATTTACGTTTTATAAATCAGTATTCGGCGGAGAGTTTGCGAAAGTAGTACGTTTCAAAGACCTTGCCAGCGCTGAATTCCCAGTCCCAGAAAAAGAAGAAAATAAAATTATGTATATTGCTTTGCCCATCGGTAAAAGCAATATGTTGATAGCAAATGATGTTCCAGAAATCTTGGGACGAGTAAATGAGAATGAAAATAGAAGCAAGATTTCAGTAACT
>DATIGJ010000074.1:0-4151 GCA_035454765.1 Patescibacteria group bacterium | reverse complement strand
AGAATTTTGAGTGCGGTGCAAATAAAACTGATTTTCATTCAATCAATATCAATTTTGGTCGAGACATTGCAACACCTGAAACATTTTTTGATATTGCAATGGCGCAGGCAGGATATATGGCTCCTGACGGGAAAAGCAAGTTAACTGAGAAACGAGGAATAGAAGTGGGTAATATTTTTCAGTTGGGTTATCACTATTCAAACTTGATGCAGGGTTCTGATTATATTGATGAAGAGGGGAAAAAACAAAAATACTATATGGGTTGCTATGGAATTGGTATCGGTCGTACTCTTGCAACACTTGTTGAGACATTTCATGATGAAAAAGGCATTATGTGGCCGAAAGCTGTTACACCTTTTGATGTCTATTTGATTTCTCTTCGCGAAAATGAAAAAACTGAAGAAATATATAAAAAGCTGGAAGATGAAGGGATTGAGGTACTCTATGATGATCGGGATGATGTAGGAGCGGGGGCAAAGTTTGCAGATGCAGATCTTATTGGGATTCCTGTTCGGTTGGTTATTAGTACCAAGACTGGTGATAAGATAGAATGGAAGGAACGAACGAAATCCGAAACTGAATTAGTATCATTTGAAGAGGTAGTAGAGCGATTAAGGAATAATTAGAAAGAAAGAAATGGTACGGGGACGTTAAAAATAATCATCCAGATAAAGGTGTAAGCTCCAAAAAAGACAATAGCTCCAATAACAATGAGGATTCCAATAAAAGACGAGGATTGTTTTGGTGGTGGGACGACTCCCGCCAGAGGCATTTGTCCTTGTTGAGCTCCTGTATTCGCAGGAGGTGTTTGGATAGCTGCCTGAAAACTGAGATTGTCTTGCGTATATTGATTTGGTTGCAATGACTGTGTTGGATCAACTGCAGGAGGAGTTATTGATTGTTGTGTTGCTTGATCTGGAGCCGGAGAGGCACCAGCTGCCGGTTGCACAGCTTGTGTTCCCATAACTTTGTTGTAGGTTTCTTGCAATTTAGGATCAAGCTGGTTTTGTGGGGCAGTTGGATTCATAGCTTAGTTGATTAGCTATATTTATGATCTGGTATTTTACTATATTTGTCAAGTTTGGGTTTCATCAAATAAAATCAAAAATAGACCTCAAAAAGTTTATCAAATTTAGAATTTTGTTTGTAGTTTTGACTTTTGCGTTTTGAGTTTTGAGCTTTTATTGCTATACTTAACACGCTTTATGAAAGTTATCGTTACCCACATGTCACCCGATTGGGATGCAATTACCTCAGTGTGGTTACTAAAAAAATATGTATCTGCATGGAAGGATGCTGAGGTAAAGTTTGTTCCGGCAGGACAACGCTACAAAAATTTAGAATTCAAAATGAAGAATTCAGAATTGGAAAATCCGATTGAAATGATTGGAGAGGAT
The DNA here is from genome assembly GCA_035454765.1 of Patescibacteria group bacterium. Taxonomy (GTDB): domain Bacteria; phylum Patescibacteriota; class Microgenomatia; order Levybacterales; family UBA12049; genus DATIGJ01. The sequence continues at coordinate 2,754 of DATIGJ010000074.1, read as the reverse complement.
GAAGTTATTCATGTGGATACGGGACTCGGGCCACTTGACCATCATCAAACACAGGATTCCTCTGTGTCTGCTGCTTCATTAACGTGGGAATATGTCCAAAAAAGTTTTGGTAATGCTGGAGAACATCTTAGTGACGTGCATAAGGAAGCGATATCACGAGTTGTGCAATTTGTTGTGGAGACGGATCATTTCAAGGAAGTGTTTTGGGCAGAACCGGCTGCAGATTATCATGAATTTACCCTTTTGGGGCTCATGGAAGGATTGAAGTTTGTCAAACAGAATCAAGATGCGTATTATGTTACATTTGGGATTGAATGTCTTGAAGCGATGGTGGGTGAATTTGAGAATCGTATTTGGGCGGAGAAGGAAATTGCAGAAAAGGGTATCAAATTTGAGACGCGGTTTGGTTCCGGAATTGGGTTTGAAACACTTAATGATAGTGTTTTAAAGTTGTCTCAAAAAATGGGTTATGTTGTAACGGTCAGAAAAGATCCAAGAAAGGGATATGTTCGTATTAAAACAATTCCTGATCGGGAGGGCAAAAAAGGAGCGGATTTGACATTGGTTTATGAGCAATTAAAGAAAATTGATCCTGATGCGACATGGTTTCTCCATGTGTCAAAAAAGATGCTGTTAAATGGGACACCAAAAAATCCGAAAATGGTCCCAACAAAACTTTCGTTGAGTGACATACTCAAAGTTGTTGAAAAGATCTAACGTTATGGAAGAGTGTATTTTTTGCAAAATTATAACAAAAGAATTGCCGTCAAAATCTGTTTACGAAGATGATGAAGTATTGGCGTTTCCTGATATTCATCCAGTGAGACCAGTTCATATTTTGGTAATCCCGAAGAAACATATCTCAGAATTAGTTTCCCTTGAAGATACAGCGATAATACAAAAGATATTTGCTGTTGCACAAAAAATTATTAAAGAAAAAGGATTGGAAGGGAAAGGGTATCGTGTTACAAACAACGGTGGTGGTGCCCAAATTATCGATCATCTGCATTTTCATATCATGGGTCCAATGACAAAAACTGCAGTAATGGGCTGAAATTAGTATGCTTCCATAATTACTTTGGCCAATTTTTTCGGATTGTGGGAGATTGGAAATTCTTCGTTGACGATATCTTTTTCGATAATGGTGAAAGGTTGGTTGCTTCGTGGTTCTTCATCAATTTGGATATACTGATAGCGATATTTTTCCGGAATTGGGAGAGAGTGATTATTATTCGCAACAACAAAATCAAACGGAAAACTTCCGATATTTTCTTTGAATGCCTCAATAAAATTTTTAAGCGTAAAATCTTTGGTTTCAAAGGGTTTATTTGCGATATTTAACACAAAGATTTTTTTTGCTTTACTTTTTAGCAATGCTTCTTTAATTTTCGGAATGACAAGAACTGGTAATTGATTTGTATAGAGATCTCCTGGACCGCTGATGATTATGTCTGCATCAAGAATATTTTGGATCATTTTTTCATTCACCGGTGCGTCAACAGGTTCCACAAAAATTTTTTTCAGTCCATGAGGCTCACTATAGAGCGCAAGATCAAGTGTTGCTTCGGTATGCACGGTTCGTCCATCATTGGTGAGTGCTGAGAGATCTGTTCGAATATCCGTTGCGGGGAAAAGATCTGCCGTGACGCCGAAGATTTGTTTGGTTTTTTCAAGTGCTTTATAAAAATCATGAGTTCGAAGAAACTCCGCGAGCATAATAAGATTGCCGAGTTTGTGTCCATCAATGACGTTATCAGCATCTCCTTCACCAGGAAAACGATAAATTAGTAGTTTTCTCAATTCTTCCTGTTCATCGGGGATCAGTGCTGCGATACAGGAAATCATATCACCTGGTGGCATCATACCGTAGGCTTTGCGGAGACGCCCTGAAGAACCGCCATCATCAACCATAGAAGTAACAACGGTGAGATGCGTGGGATAGTGTTTAAGACCACGAAGCAGATTGCTCGTGCCGACACCACCACCGAGGCAGACAATACGCTGTTGCTTATTCATAGATCTTTTGTATTGTAGCAAAGGTGTAGGGTTTACACAAAGGTAGTTTTGCGGTACAATATGATACTACAACTTGATAGGAGGTGTTTTTTTATTTATGGTACAGGTTAAAAAATTACCAGGACAATCAGATGATCAGATCATTCGCGCTTTTTCAAAAAAAGTAATGGATGCTGGTATCGTGCAGGAAGCAAAACGACGAAAATTTTATCTTAAGCCTTCTCTTGCAAAGAAATTGAAGAAAAAATTGAAGCAAGAGGAAGCTGCCCGGTTTAAAGTCGTCTAACGCATGGCACAAACAAAAGTTCTTATCTACGTCGAAAGTCGCTACAAGGTTAATCGAAAGAAAATACAGTCTGCGGTTCTTACTGTCTTGAAAGATAATGCTGTTTTGACACCGATTGAAGTGTCAATCGCGATTGTTGGTGATCGAAAAATGGCAAAGCTCAACAAGCAATATCGTGGAAAAGAGGGGACGACCAATGTTTTATCGTTTCCACTTGCAGAAGGTGAGCAAACTCATTTGCCAGGAGATATTGCCAGGCTGGGCGATATTGTTATTTCCTATCCGATGGTAATTAAAGAGGCAGTTCAATATGAAATGCTTGTTGATGAGCGAGTGGATGAACTCGTGAAACATGGAATGCGGCATCTGCTCGGGTTACACCACGAGTAAAGAAATGTCAAATATCCAATGTCAAATATCAAATGATTGGAAATTTGGTATTGGACATTGGT
>DATIGJ010000073.1:0-4980 GCA_035454765.1 Patescibacteria group bacterium | reverse complement strand
AATGCAGCAGGGACAACCATTATTATGGCGACGCATGATCCTGAAATTGTTCATAAAGTCTCTAAGCGTGTTCTTGGTCTTGAAAAAGGGAAGTTAGTAAAAGATCAGCAATCAGCTCATCATCAAAAGAAGGAATAGCTTATGAAGGCGTGGAAGACAAGTTGGAAACATATTCGACGAACACCGTATCAGGCACTTGCTGCGATCTGCATTATGATGCTGACATTTCTCGCAATTTCTGTTTTTGCAATGATTGTCTTTGGTTCATCAGTGATTTTACAATATTTTGAGTCGCGGCCACAGGTTACCTCGTTTTTCAAAAGCGAAGCACAACAACATGAAATTGATACTTTAAAGGCTGAATTGCAAAAAACAGGTCTTGTTGCTGAGATGACCTTTGTCACAAAAGAGCAGGCGTTTGCGCGATATAAAGAACAAAATAAAGATGATCCGTTACTTCTGGAGTTAGTGAGTGCTGATATTTTACCTCCGTCATTGGAAGTATCAACTGCAAAGATTGAAGATCTTGCGACAATCGCGCAGATTATGCGAGGATCTCCTGCCGTTTTGGAGGGTGAAGAAGGTGTTGTCTATCAACAGGATGTTATCGAGCTTCTGTCTCTTTGGACCAACGGCATTCGTATTGTCGGGATTGTCATTATTGTTATCCTGGCTGTTGTTTCAATTATTATTATGATGACGATTATTGGTTTTAAAGTCTCGCAGAAACGGGAAGAAATTGAGATCATGAAACTTCTTTCTGCAACGAATTGGTATATCAGATGGCCCTTCGTTTTTGAGGGAATTTTTTATGGAGTTGTTGGTACGTTTATCGGTTGGCTTATCGCATCGGCTGCGTTGTTGTTTGCTTCTCCCTATCTAGCACTGTTTCTCAAGGGGATTCCACTTCTTCCTGTTTCGCCACTCTTTTTATTGGCGCTTCTTGGTGGAGAGCTCATCATCGCAATCGGTTTGGGTGTTATTTCCAGTTCACTTGCGGTTCTTCGTTATCTGAAGTAAAATAGTCCGGCACAGCCGGATTGCTGCCTATGGTAATGCTTCATAAAAAATTATTTTTTATTCTCTTCGCGAGTATTTTATTCGTTACCAGTACAGCGTTTGTTTTTGCTCAAACACCCACCGAGACACCAACGCCCACACCTGATGATTCACAGCAGGCAAGTGACTTGCAAAAACAGATTAGTGAGCTTGAGGCAAAAGTTTCGGAGTTACAGTCACAGAAGCAAACGCTGTCTTCACAAATTGGCGCGATGGATAACCAAATTCAACTGACTGAATATCGTATTGATGCAACTAATCAGCAGATTACCGATCTCACGCTTGATATTGATTCTGCAACGAAACGGATGGATAATCTTGAAGATTCTTTGCATGATGTGACGAAGACCTTGCTCAATCGTATTGTCGCGACGTATCAAATTGGTGGCGCAGAGCCGATGCAGATTCTTCTTGCGTCAAATGGTATTGATGATTTTGTTTCTCGTGTTAATTATCTTCGTATTGTGCAGGCACATGATAAGAAATTACTTTATGAGACTCAGCAAGCACGTAATGATTACGCAAATCAGAAAGTAATTTTTGAAGATAAAAAAGCACGTATTGAGGCACTTCAGACGCAACTTGAAGAGTACAGCAAAGAGCTTGATACACAAAAAGCAGACAAACAGCGATTACTTGCAGAGACGCAGGGAAGCGAAGCGACGTATCAGCGATTACTTTCTGAAGCACGTGCGCAGCTTGCAGGATTTAGTCGTTTTGCTGTCCTTCAAGGAGGAGCTTCTCTTCTTGGTAATCAGACAGCTTGTGATGATTGGGGTTGTTATTATAATCAGCGTGATTCTCAATGGGGTGGTAATTCATTAAATGGCACACAGTATTCTCTCGCGAGCGATGGCTGTTTGGTTACTTCAATGGCGATGATTTATACCCATTACGGGCATCGGAATGTTACTCCTCAAACGATCAATAGCATTTCCAGTAATTTTGCATCATATTATCCTGCCTATTTGAAATTTGCGATTTCGGCAGATGGTGCATCCTCACAGCGTACGTACGCAGCACTCGACAGTATTTTGGCTTCAGGACATCCTGCTGTTGTTGGTATCAGTTATGATGGCGGGCCGGTTTCCGATCATTTTCTCGTTATCGTGAGTGGATCAAGCGGTAATTATACGATGAAGGATCCGTTCACGCCGAATGGTAATAATATTCCATTTACTAGTAAATATCCGATTAGTAGTATCAATGATGTCTACAAGGTGGTCTTCTAATAAACCTCTTCACTTTTGACAAAGTATTTCTTATACTTTATATAGATGGGCATATACTAATTTTGTATGAAACAATTAGTCTGTTTGTCTTTTTTCCTTTTCTCTTTCTTTTTTCTTTCTCCAATAGACGTTTTTGCAAAACTTTGGATTAATGAATTTTCTTCCTATGAATCAAGTAATGATTGGATGGAAATTTATAATGATGGAGATACTACGGTTGATCTGAGTTCTTATAAATTCCGCGATGAATCCGCGAGTAATAAAGTGATTCTTTCCGGTTCAATACAACCAGGTGAATTCTTGGAAGTTAACTTAAAAAATTATTTAAATAAAGATGGGGATACCATAAAACTGGTTGATATTACTGATGAGAGTAACATTCTTGATGAGGTGCATTATGGTAATTCAGGGAATGATAGTTTAGCTCCAGAAAGTGGGCAATCTGCAGGAAGAAATCCAGATGGGGGTACTCAATGGGTAGTTTTTGCGAATTCTTCACCAGGAACAACAAACGGAGGATCGTTAATTGTCCCAACGGCAACACTGATTCCAACGAATACGCCAACACCAACCAGAACTCCTACTCCAACAAAAGTTCCAACGCCAACCTATTCGGCAAGTCGTAGATCCTCGGAGGAGGGCTCAGGGCAGGCAAAAATTCTTACACCCACAAAGCTTCCGACGAGTATTCCTACCAAGTCAGTCGTGCTTGCAGCAAAGGTAAAGCCAATGAATATCGGTTCTTCTCAAAAACCTGCTAGTAATTCTTCGTATCCGACGCCTGTTTTGAAAGCGAGTCAATCCGCAACACCTTATCATGACGAGAAAAAAGACGTTTTAGTAAAAAATGCGTCGGTAAATTATGGATTGGTCGGGTTGTTGATTGTCGGAGGTTTGTTCTTCGTAGCCTGTGCTATACTTGTACTCATCAGAAACAGGAAACAGAATGATTACGAATAGTTTTGAGGAGACACAACAAGCGGGGTTTGATTTTGCACAAACACTTAAAGGCGGAGATCTTGTTTGTTTGCGTGGTGATTTAGGAAGTGGGAAAACGACGTTTGTGCAGGGACTAGCAAAAGGACTCGGAATTGAAAAAAAAATTATTTCTCCGACGTTTATTATTATGAGAATATATGACGTAGGAATCAAGAATCCCTCCAAGTCGGCGGGCAGGCAAGAAGCAAGAATAAAGAGTTTTTACCACGTTGATCTTTACAGAATAGAAAGCGAGAAGGATGTGGAGGGGTTGGGTTTGATTGACATTATAAATGACAAAGAAAATATTGTTGTCATTGAGTGGCCAGAAAAGATTGAAGATAGGTTACCGAAAGATCGGAAAAATATATTTTTTACTTATATTGATGAAAATGAACGAAATATAATAATTGAATAATTTATATGAATGATCAAATAAAAGAGGCGATAAAAATTGTACAAAAAGGGGGAGTGATTATTTTCCCTACAGATACAGCTTTTGGTATTGGTTGTCGAATAGATGATGAGGAAGCAATCAAACGTTTGTTTGCTATTCGTAAAAGACCTGAGACACAGGCAACACCTGTACTTGTTTCTGGTTGGGATATGGCAGAAGAGTATATTTCGAAGATTCCTGAAGAGGTATTAGAAAAATTGATTAAGCCTTTTTGGCCAGGTGCACTTACGATTGTTTTACCCTGTAAAACAGAAAAGGTTCCGGAGTTAGTTCGGGGGAAAGGAAATAATCTGGGAGTAAGGATGCCAAATTATGAAATTGCGCTTGAAATCATACGAGGTGTTGGTGTCCCAATGCTTGGTCCATCGGCAAATTTTCATGGAGAGAAGACGCCTTACTCATTTGAAGACTTAAATCCAGAGCTTGTTCGTTTGGTAGATTACGTTGTGCAGGGTGAATGCTCGGTTAAGTTAGCATCTACTGTTGTTAATTGTACAGTGAAACCGTGGAAGATTTTACGCCAAGGAGCAATAGAATTAAAAAATGAATAATATTTTATTTATTGATACATCAAATAATAAAGAAGTAAAAGTTGGTTTCGAAATTAATGGTGAAAAATTTTTTATTGAGCAGCTGATTGATCACAGAAAAGCCCAGGCGGTTTTGCCTCTCGTTGAGAAATTGTTAGAAGAACATGATTTGAAGTTGAAAGATATAACAGCGATTACAGTCAATCCTGGACCAGGTTCATTTACGGGTGTCCGTGTCGGTGTGGCGATTGCGAATACACTTGGGTTTTTGTTACATATACCTGTGAACGGCTTGCCAGTTGGAGAACAGGTTGAGGCAGTATATTAAGCAGTTATGACTTCTTCTTTTACCTGTGTTTCCTGATAGAGAGCTGTTGGAGCTTCAAATCCGCCATTATAGGCGAATATTATGCGGGTTGTTCCATCAGGGTCAAGGTGTGCAGTATTTCCTTGATAGATTTTATATCGGTGATCTACGGTAACGCCATCACTATCGAAAACTTTAATTTGTGCCGTTCCTGATGCGGGAGACTTTCGTTCAAAAACTACAGTTATGTTGTTTGAGCAGGTAAAGGATTTGATATCAGATTGTGATCCATCATCAGTTCTGAGGCAATCAACAAGAGAATATCCGGGTCTTGTAGGAAAGTAGGGATGAGTAGTTATATCCAATCCGCAGCCAACAGTAGAAAGTGTGAGAGAAAGTCCTACAATAAGAGCGGTT
>DATIGJ010000072.1:0-4120 GCA_035454765.1 Patescibacteria group bacterium | reverse complement strand
CGTCTATCTTATCTTTCTGTTTATTGTTATTCAACGTATTAATGCACTCAATCGGACAATTACTATCATCGCAGCCTATGCTTCACGACTGTTGCAAATTTTTGCGATTGTCCACTTTTTGCTCGCACTCTCGCTTTTTTTCCTCGCCCTTGTTATAGTATAACTAATGACCCCCAGCACTCATTCGTTAGCAAAATCGAGTCTTGCCTATGCGAAGCTGACCGCGACGCCGACAGATACTGCCTGGTCACAAGTTTATAACGCCGGCAATCTCTTCGCTTGTCTTTCTCTAACACTCAAAGAGCCACAAGAAAATCCGACAACGCTTCAAAATCTTGGCAAAGAGCTCTTTAATAATCTTGAGGCTGAATTTTTTACTCTCGAAGAGAAAAACCGGCAAACAATCACAGATGCAATTACCAAAAGTGCAAAACACGTCCCAGACACGGTAATAATAAATTTTTGTCTTGCGTACGTGAAAGACACCATCCTCTATCTATTTCTTCAGGGACAGGGACGCGTCATCATGAAACGCGGAGATAAAACAGGTGTTTTATTAGAAAAAAAAGATCACGACATCTCAACGGAACTTCTTACCGCATCAGGCTATCTACATAATAACGACACAATCATTATCGCATCACAAGAATTCACCGCAACCGTCCCTGACACCTATATTCAGGAAGCTTTAGAACTGGAATTGCCCAATGATATTGCCGAATCTCTTTCCATCCATATGCACAAACATGCAGATGGTGCCCAAGCGGCAATTATTATTGCCTATCACGGTGCGAGCCCCGCACCCCATCCGGAACCAAAAGAAGCAACACTTGCCGATATCGCAGCCGAGGAAACGGAAGCATATACAGACACATTCGATGAGGAACAAAAAGAATCACTGCCTAACCAGCTCGGAGAACGAGCACACGATCTGTTTTCCAAAATAACCAACCTCTTTTACAGACAAACAAGACATATCAGACCACATTTGAATCATAGAAAAAAACTCTTTTTAAGTGTGACACTTATTATTCTTTTCTTGCTTGTTATCAGTATTGTTTTTACCAAACAAAAACAGCAGGCAACCCAAGATGCAGCCCTTTTTGCCTCGATTTATGATCCTGCGTTAAAAAAATATGATGAAGGAAAAGCACTACTGACACTTAACGCAGATACGAGCAGGGAAGATTTGTTGGAAGCAGAACGACTCTTGAAAGAAGGACAAAACAAATTCTCTGAGGGATCAAAAGAAGCACAACAAATCGCCGAACTCCTCGCAAAAGTACAAGCATCTCTTGGAGGTAATGACCAACTTACAAATACTATAGAAACAACAAAAATTACCGTTGATAAAAGTTCATTGCTTGGTCTTGAAAAAGCAACATCGGATGGTGCAGGATTTAGTCAAAATGACGAAAATGTGTATTATGTCACGAGAACAACCGCTTTTGCTGTGAGTAAATCAACTGGTGAACAATCGGAGCTTATCGAAAATGATGATAACTGGGAACAAGCTGTAGCGATCGTTCCCTATCAAAGTAATTTCTACATTCTCGACCAAAAAGATGGCGTAATCAAATTTGTTCCATCGGGAGATTCATACAGTAGCTCTGATTATTTCACTTCCGCTCCCAATCTCTCAAAAGCAGTCAGCATGGCGATTGATAGCTCCATATGGATCCTCTTCTCTGACGGTACGATCAAAAAATACACACGGGGCGAAGAAGACGCATTTACCATCAAAGAGTTAAACAAACCGTTAGCACAACCGACAAAAATCTATACCGATCCTGATATTACCACTGTCTATATCCTCGATAATGGCAATAGCCGTATTGTCCAGCTAACCAATGACGGCAAATTCCAAAAAGAATATGTTTCAGGGGTGATCAAACAGGCAAAAAATTTTGAAGTTTTGGAATCCGAAGGAAAAATCCGCGTCCTCTCAGGCGGAGATATCTGGGAGCTCTCCTTATGATTTATTTTTTTGGCTACGGCGCAGATCGTGATCCCGAACTGATGGAGGCAATTATCGGACGCAAGCCTCAGGGAGAAAAAACAACAATTTCAGGATTTGAACTCTGTATACAATCACTCGCAGATATTCCTTCAAAAGCACAAAGAATAATCCGACAAAGCTGGGATCACGGCTTTCACTCATACGTTATCCGTCCTGCAAAAGATATGCATTCTATCGTTTCCGGCATGATGTGGGAACTCTCACCGCTTGAGCGAAAACTGATTGATAATTGGGAATTAACCGGCCTCTGGTATGATGTTTTCTTTATTAGTAAAGGGGCACCACATCCGATGCAAATGGAGCTTCAAATTATTCAAAATCAACCGATTCGACACATAGTTGACGGCACTCACTACAAAACATTTCTCAATGATAAAAACAAAATGATTGAAACCGCCACCCGAATTAGATTGGACTATCTCAAATAACCAACGCTTCACCATTTGGATATCTGCCTGTTGCTGCCTTTTTTGATTATTCTCCGTGCTAGAAGACTTGTACCGACAAACAAACCAATTCCAAGAAGACCACCAGGAATATCTGCAGGATCGGGCACGCCACTAATTTGTTTCAATTCTGCCGCTACTACGGAAGCGAGAGATAAACTGCTTGCAACACCTATTTTTAGCTTATTTGACATACGTGGAAATAAATAATCAAGCACCAGTGCAGAAGCATAGGCATGAAAAAATCCCTCAAGCTCATTCCCCGTATGATAAATAGCTCCATACTCAAATGGAGACAGATTATCCGGATTCAAATTATTTGCAGCAATATATTCTTTAGCCCCCTCGGTTGCTATATATGCCCCAACCGCACTCCCCATTCCACCAACAAATCTCCATCCTGCCTTTCCTCTTAAAGCAGGTGAAACTCCCCCCGGAAAATCATTCTTCCCAAAATAGCTTCTTTCAAAAAATTTTTCTAAACCTAACATGACGGTCATTTTATCAAAAAGAGTCATAAGAGTCAAACTATGGGACTCTTTATTACTCCTCTATTATCAAATTTCTTACCACACATGGTATGATAAATGTATGTTAGCAAAAGTATTCTCTGCCGCAGTCGTTGGACTTGACGCGATCCCTGTTGAAGTCGAAATTGATATCGCAGCGCAAGGACTCCCCTCGTTCACCATCGTCGGCCTTCCTGACAAAGCAGTTGAGGAAGCAAAAGAACGGGTCCGATCTGCGATCCGCAACAGCGGAGCCGATTTCCCTGCCAGACGAATTACCGTCAATCTTGCTCCTGCCGATCTCCCCAAAGAAGGACCAAGCTATGATCTGCCGATTGCACTTGGCATTCTCATTGCGTCAGGGCAACTGCAAATTGATCTCAAAAACACCGTTGTCACCGGTGAGCTCTCGCTTGATGGACGCGTCAGACCAATCGCTGGTGCACTTCCTTTAGCGCTTCTTGCAAAAAATAAAAAGTTTAACCAACTTTTTCTACCGGCAGAAAATGCAGCAGAAGCAGCAATCGTTAACGATGTCCTAATCTTTCCCGTGGAAACACTACTTGCCTTATTCTTACATCTCTCCAACCAACAACAGATTTTTCCAACGCCACCACTCTCCTTCTCCGAAGAAATCATCGAACAATTTGACTACGATATGAAAGACATCAAAGGCCAACAACAGACCAAACGCGCGCTTGAAATCGCAGCAGCAGGCGGACACAATATCCTGATGAAAGGACCACCCGGAGCGGGAAAAACGCTTCTTGCCCGCACGCTTCCCTCCATATTGCCCAAACTCACCTTTGACGAAATGCTTGAAGTCACCAAAATTTACAGTATCGCAGGCCTCTTAGGCAGCGCTCCCATCAAACACCAACGTCCATTTAGAGCACCTCATCACACCACATCTCTTGTTGGACTCATCGGTGGCGGAACCAATCCAAAACCTGGAGAAATCACTCTTGCCCACCGCGGTGTGCTTTTCTTGGACGAATTTCCCGAATTTTCACGTCATATGCTTGAAAGCCTCAGGCAACCAATAGAAGACACGATCGTCTCCATCTCCCGTGCGAAAGGCAAAACTACCTTTCCTGCACGCTGTATGCTTGTTGCAGCACAAAATCCTTGTCCCTGCGGATATC
>DATIGJ010000071.1:0-2008 GCA_035454765.1 Patescibacteria group bacterium | reverse complement strand
ACACTGGGAGGAATATATTTTTTCGATCGGTGGATCGAAGCAAGTTCAAAGTTCAAAGTGAAAAATGTAAAGTTACCGTTAAAAATTCAACTATATGGCTTTTATTTATTTGCAATGATATTTACTGCTGCCGCGTTTTTGCTTAAGCCGTATGCGTTATTTTTTATCTTACCGATGGTCTATCTTGCATGGAAAGCGTGGAGATGGAAATTGTTTTTACAGTGGCAGTTGTGGATATTTGCTGCTTTGACAGTTACTCCATTGATGTGGTGGCGAACATGGATGACGCAGTTTCCTGAAGGAATTCCTGCAAATGCATGGCTGCTTAATGGCAACGGAATTCGTTTTCGCCCTGCTTTTTTCCGGTGGGTGTTTTATGAACGGCTGACGGTTTTGATTAGTGGATACGCGTTGGCGTTTTTGGCAGTTATCGGTGTAGTTCGTTTACCCAAAATAAAAGACTGGCTATTTTTTGCTTCCTTTTTTGTCGGTTCCTTACTCTATGTCTGCGTATTCGCAACAGGCAATGTGCAGCATGACTACTATCAAATTCCGATTATACCAAGTGTTGCGATTGCATTGGCTATTGGTAGTTACTTTTTATCTCGCTTCTTTGTGAGGAAAATTCCTCTTGGTATTATTCTTGTTGTTGTTTGTATTGTGATGGGATTTTATTTCAGTTGGGAGAGAGTCAAAGATTATTTTAATATCAATAATCGTGCGATACTTGTCGCAGGAGAAGCTGTTGATCGGTTAACACCGAAAGATGCAAAAGTGATTGCAAATTATACGGGTGATTCATCTTTTTTATATCAGACAAAACGAAAAGGGTGGGCGAGTTTTCAGGATTCACTGCCGGTGATGGTTGAGAAAGGAGCTGAGTATCTTGTTTTGGTCAATCCGGTAGAGCAAGATTACGCGATTGCGGAAGAAGGATATACCATTATTGCAGAGACAAAAGAGTATTTAATTTTTGATCTAAAAAATAATTAAAGATGAATCGCTCGGAATGAAATTTTTCCGCGCAGTAACTCCCCTTCGAGTTTGCTCAGGGTCACATATGGCTGTGCTCAAAAAATTTATTCCTCGCTTTTTATAGATTAATAAAGCTATAATTTATTTATGAAAATATTAATGATCAGTTCATATTTACCGTACCCGTTACATTCGGGAGGGCAGGTGCGGCTTTATAATTTAATTAAGGAATTATCAGATAAACATGAAATAACGCTTATTTGTGAAAAGCGGCCTCATCAGACAGAGGACGATGTCGTAGCGTTGGAAAAAATTTGCACCAAGGTTATTACTGTTCCACGACGTAAACAATGGAGTTTGAGTAATATCGCAAAGTCGGCAACATCATCAAGCTCATTTTTGGTTACCGGACATACATCACGTCAGATGCAAGAGAAAATTGAAACATTGTTGAGATCGGAAAAATTTGATCTTATTCATGTAGAGACATTTTATGTCTTGCAAAATCTTGTAGCGAGTGCGACTTATCAATCATCGCCTCTTCCAACGGTTTTGGTCGAGCACAATATTGAATATCAAGTCTATAAAAGGTTTATGAATCGCGCACCGCGTCCTATGCGGCCACTTCTTGCTATTGATATTGCAAAGATTCAAAAAGAAGAAGAGGCTGCGTGGCAGCAGGTAACAAAAGTTGTTGCAGTTTCGACACGTGATAAAGAGGTTATCGAGCAGACGGGACTGAAGCCTGCATTGGTTGCAAATGGAGTCAATCTTGATCAGTTTTCGTTTCAAGACAGTACTTCTTCGTCAACTAGCACGGTTCGTAATACAAAGAAAGTTTTATTTATTGGGGATTTTGCCTGGCTTCAAAATAGAGATTCGGTTGAGTTTATTATTCAGGAGATATGGCCGTTGATTCGTTCAAAGTTTAAAGTTACGTTGTGGATTGTAGCCAGACGTATCCCTGATTCCATCAGAAATTTTACGGATGATAAGGATGTCATATTTGACGAGGAAAGTTCTGCGAAAAAAA
>DATIGJ010000070.1:0-2220 GCA_035454765.1 Patescibacteria group bacterium | reverse complement strand
AGGAGTTGAGGTTGGTTGAATGATAACAACCATACGACGACGGACATTGGAGTTGATCCGTACTCTAATTTCACCGTCAGCGAATACACTTACGGGTTCATCAACAGGCACTTCCAAAATTTTCCCTATCGCTTTTGCAAGCTCAGGGTTTGCCCGTCCGGTTAATAAAATAAAATCGTCCTTATTTGACATTTACTTTCCTCCAAGCATATTCGCAAGACCTGAAAGGCCTCCAGTCATTGTCTGTAATTTCTTTGCTGCAACTTCTTGCGACTTTTTGACTGCTTCATTCACCGCTTCTTTAATATCATCGTCAGATTTGCCGTTTGATTTAATTTCCCAAATCTTCTGATCTGCGCTGATCTTTACATACACACCCTTTTTACTAACCTCAACAATTTCCTGCTGAAGCTGTTTCTGGATCTGCAGTGCCTGAGCCCGCATCTTTTTTATTTCTCCAATTTGTGCAAATGGATTCATCATAAACAATCACCTCATTTCAAATCTTATGATTTGGAATGACTCTGAGATCCGCAGATCGAAGAGCACTTTCAACCTTATGATCATTATAACCTAGATCATTTCCTCAATTCTACAACAACTTCTATCTCTTTTCCAGTAAGTAATTTTGCTGCTTGTATCAATGCCTCACGCGTCTTAAGCTCATCAAGTCGCTCTTTATGAAATTTATATTTCGTTTGAATAATAAGTCTTTTCTTATCAAAACTTCCTATTTTGCACCCTCGCAAGAGTCCAGCAATCGTATGATTGTGTTTTTTCATCTCACTGATCAGCTCTAACCAAAAATGAGCAAGCCATTCAGGGGTAACATCACCATTGGGAGCGGCATGTTCTAACTCAACGGTTTTGGTCTCGACTATTTCTTTTTCTTCTTTTTCCTTTTTTTTCTCTCCATATAAGGTCTCATTCTTCTTGATCTCCCCCACCTTTTTTCGAAGTGACGAAACAGTAACACCCTCGTCATCTTTTGTCATACCTGACGAAGTCGAAGGATTCGCAGTAACGTTTTGAGTTTCACAAAACTCTATGATTGCTAATTCCAAAGGTAATTGAGGAACAACAGCAACCCTGGTCTCCTGATATGCTTTTGATAATAACTCAAATAATAATTGTACTTCCCCTATATTTAAACCTGCATTTCTTACTTTAAAATCTGCAACTCCCATTTTTACCAACAGCAATTCATGCAAATTACCCATAAGTTGCATAATAAAATGCTTAATATCAAATCCATGCTCTATTAATTTTGATACGATTTTTAAACCTTCTTTCGTTTCTTTTTTTTCAAAAACAGTAAGCATTTGAAAAACAAACTCCACCTCATGTGATATCTGATATTTTTCTTCTACCAATGCCATGGTAATTTTTTTCCCTTCTGCAAGAGCAACTACTTCTTCCAAAATTTTTGCACCATCTCTAAAACCACAATCAGACATCCTGGCAATATATGTGAGAGCTTCTCCGTCACTAGAAATTTTTTCTCCTTCAACAATTCGCATAAATGAACGAACTAACTCCTCCTCCGTTGCAGGTTTAAAATGAAGATGAAAACACCGTGATGAAATGGTTGCCGGCACTTTATGCACTTCAGTTGTACAAAGAATAAACATTGCATGAGACGGCGGCTCTTCAAGTGTTTTGAGAAGCGCGTTAAATGCTTCCGTCGTCAACATATGAACTTCATCAATTATATAAACTTTTTTTTGTGCAGACACAGGCGCTAAACGAATTTTTTCTTTTAAATCACGGATTTCATCAATCCCTCGATTTGAAGCGGCATCTATTTCAAGAACATCAAGATTCGTTCCCTCGGTGATAGAGACACACTGTTCACACGTATTGCAAGGCTCAACCTCATTTTTTGCTCTACTCGTACAATTAACTGCCTTAGCAACAATTCTTGCAGCAGACGTTTTGCCTAATCCCTTCGGACCGGTAAAAAGAAATGCGTGTGTGTTTCCGTGTTTTAAAACTGAAGTAAGGGTCTCGCGGACATGCGCATTATCAAGATCATCAATTTGTTGGGGTCTGTATTTTCGATAGTAAACCATACAATAATTCAGAATTGAATTTAGAATCTAGAATTAAATATTTTCAACTTAATTCTGAACTCTAAACTCTGAATTCTAAATTCTATTCGTGGTGCAACCCGAGTAAGTGCAGCATCCCATGTCTTACCAATTCGTCTACCCGCTCATC
>DATIGJ010000069.1:0-2368 GCA_035454765.1 Patescibacteria group bacterium | reverse complement strand
CTTCCAGTCAAACTTGATGCTGATTCCGCTTTGGTCCGAGTCGTCGCCCGCACGACCGAATAAAGTTTACTCCGAACAATAGTGCGTGGTGTTAGAGGAAGAAACGAGGTCTTTGACTTCTACAGTACAGTCTAAGTCATTTACGATAGTAAAGGGCACGTTTTGTTCATCCAGCAATACATAATTGGAATAAAAGTGTTGTGCTCGTACATGATACGTCTCACCGGAATCCCGCATCTCTGCAAATTGACGATTCATTTTTTCATTTTCCAAAATATTGTTTTGATAGACACCGTATGTAAAAAACGTGACATTCATCGCGATCAGAATAAGCGTCAGTCCTGCAATGACTTTTACCAATGGACGTTTAAAAACAGCATAAAGTGGGATGAGCACAGCAAAGGGGATAAGTTGCAGCTGATTGGTGTATCTGAGCAAATTAGGAGTTGGCGTCAGTAACGCAAGAAAGAGTAGGAGTCCGACGATGATGTATGCGGCGTAGATCGCATAACGTTCTTTTTGCGATTGTGCGGCAAACGACATGACGATAAGCAATGCAAATGAAAGAAGAATTAATCCTGAATATAATGGACCTCCGGCACCCACTCGATTGTTAAACTGCCTCCCGCCGTCTGTTAATTCCTGCATCGAAAAGGTAAAGGGGACTTTCAGCGTTGCGATATTTTCTTTATTCGTCGGGTCGCCACTCATTGCTGTTTGTGATCGGGAAAACATACCATAGAGTAACAATCCTAATTTGTCATGTTCATTGAGATTACGTGGGACATTATTATACGTAACACTTCCCATCAGTTCCTGAATGTTTGTCGGATAAAAAAGTGCCTGATGCACTATCGCGTTTCTCCCATACGGCAGGTAAGCAAAAACACCACTAATACCAACCAAAAGAATAATAACAAGCCACTTTTTTTTTGTGAAGAGGAATTCTTTATTGAGATATCGGTTTACAAGTACCAAAAAGGCAAATCCACCGAGGAGAAGAGCAACTGGTAAATGACTATATTTCGTGCTAACCAAAAGTAACTCAATGAAGAGAAATGCAACAATCGGCCAATGAGATTTCGGTTTGAGCATAAGAAGAATGAGTGAAGAAAGTGCGATGAGAATGAGTTGATAGCCAAGGCCATCTTGCATATAGGTTAAGAGTTGGATCAAGAATACCGGTTGGAGCACAATCAAAAGACTGGTAACAAAAGCAGGAAATTTCCCAAATGTGAGAGTGCGAAGAAGACTGTAAAGAAAACCAAGAGCAATAAGTGCGAGTGCGATATTTGTCACTTTTGCCGCGTTGATTTGCCCTACTGCAGCGTAGATATTTGCCTGAATTTCCCATAAGGCCGAAGGGTATCCTTCAGCAAAGATTTGGCTTGGAAGCGTTTGTTTGAGT
This sequence comes from Patescibacteria group bacterium, assembly GCA_035454765.1. Taxonomy (GTDB): domain Bacteria; phylum Patescibacteriota; class Microgenomatia; order Levybacterales; family UBA12049; genus DATIGJ01. The sequence goes on along the minus strand of DATIGJ010000069.1, from coordinate 960 downwards.
GAGATTGTGTCAGTTTTTAGGGGATTCCAGCCATCGTAGAGCGCAATAATTGCCGTTTGATGATAGCCTTGGCCGTCCCAGCTGAGATCAAAGGTTCTGGCAAGCGGATATGAAAGAAAAAAGACGACGATGCTGATGACGATAAATCCAGAAAGCGATACTAATTTACTTTTGAGAGTAAGTCTTGCGACAGGAACGAGAGTAAAAAGAAAAACGACAAGAGAGCAGAATGTTACAAAGGATAAAACTAAGGAATAAGGAGTGATGGTAATGTCAAAGAGAAACCCTAGTCTGGTAAACAGAACAATGAAGACAAGAAAGCTCAATGACAAAAAGCTGGACAGCTCGATTTTGGTCATTTGACTTTTAGTATAGCATATGTTACTGTAATAATTCACTAGTAAAAAAACTTCCACGTAATCAAGCTTACGATTTTATCTTCTTATTCTTTATTGATTACGTATGTGGAAGAGTTCACTCACTATTGATAAATATCGGTATGCGAAAACCAATCCATACCTGGTAAAACTCATCGCGCTTTTTGGTGTCTTAAGCAGTCTTCTGATGGGGTATGGTTTTTGGAACTACCTCCAGTTATCACCGTGGTATCTTTTCTTTTTTGGCCCAATCGCTGCTATTTTTGTTATCAATAAAACATTCCGCTATTTCATTCAGCTTTTTTATCCGAAGTTTGACATCAAAAAACATGAACAATTTGTTCGACAGTTCTGGGAAAAGAATAGTGAACCATCAGTTGACATTTTTCTTCCCTGGGCAGGAGAAGATCTGGCGATCCACGAAGAAGTAGTAAAAGCAGTAGCACAGTTACGCTATGCCAATTATCAAGTCTATATGCTTGATGATGTTGGGAGTAAGGAGCATGAAGCGCTTGCCCAAAAATATGGGTTTCACTATCTCTCCCGACCGAATAAAGGTGTTCATAAGAAATCAGGCAATCTG
>DATIGJ010000068.1:0-3830 GCA_035454765.1 Patescibacteria group bacterium | reverse complement strand
CCCCGCAAATTTGTCAAATACGGTTTGTATTTAAACTGATAAACCAATTTCTTCACAACACCGACATATACAAGACTCGCAAACACCCCCTCAATCGTAAGCTTTCGTTTACAAATCGGGTGCGTCAGTCCGCCAACTGCGGCTTTCTGGCATATCGTACAAAATCCCGTCTCTGCAAACGAAATCTTTACAAAACAATCACTACAGAGATACGACCCCATCTTCTTACAGCCAATACAATATTTTGGAAACAAAAAATCAAGAAAGGACATATAGCATTTATATTATTTTTGTTTTATAGTGATAGCGTAGCAAACTTTGGAACAAAAATTCGTACAATACGCTCTCATCCTACTCTTTGCTTTTCTCGCTCAACTGATTGATGGCGGACTCTCAATGGGTTATGGAGTCAGCCTCACTACTCTGCTTCTTTCTATCGGTGTCGGTACTGCAACAGCAAGTATGTCAGTTCATATTTCTGAGATTTTTACTACCTTTACGGCTGGTATCTCTCACTTCAAACTTGGTAATTTTGATAAAAAAATTTTCACCTACCTTGCAATCCCAGGTGTCATTGGCGGTGGAATCGGAGCATTCGCTGCGGTACATTTTCAAAACGTTACCCTTATCAAGTCTTTCGTTTCCGGAATTTTACTGATTCTTGGTATCCTTATCATCATAAAATTTATCGAAAAAAAGGATATTTTAGAAAAAGAGTATAAAACCCCACGAAGAATTCATTTACTCCCTCTTGGATTTATCGCAGCGTTTGTTGATGCATTTGGTGGTGGTGGATGGGGACCAATCACGACACCATCCCTTGTCGTAACGAACGCCCATCCAAAAAAAGTAATCGGTTCAGTCAGTGCTGCTGAATTTCTTGTGACTCTTTCTATCTCTGCAACATTTCTCTTCACCTTACAAACAATTCCTTGGGAAATAATTATTCCCATGATTATCGGCGGGATGCTTGCATCTCCCCTTGCAGCACTGATAATAAAGAAAGCATCTCAAAGGGTAGTAGGAATTAGTGTCGGTTGTTTGATCATTCTGTTAAGCTTGAGGACTCTACTAAACGAACTTGGTATAGGATTCTTCTTTTAATTAATGTTTTTCTGGCGGAGAGGACAGGATTCGAACCTGCGGTACCTTACGATACGATGGTTTAGTAAACCATTGCCATAGACCACTCGGCCACCTCTCCTTGAAACTAATCTCTAGTATATAATGCTAATTTTGTTGATTTTGATGCATCAACTAAAATTACTTTTTCTTTTGGTCCAATATACACCGCAATTAAATCAAATTGAGTTTTATCAAACTTATCAATTTTAATCATGTCTTTCCCTCTATAAATTTGTCGCATTTCCACTTTCCATGTTGCCGTATTTTGCTTCGTAGATGTATATTTTATACTTATTCTTTTTATTTCACTGTCTTTTTGAGCTAACACATCATATTTACTATTATTTGAAAACGGTAAGTAAACTTCATACCCATGTTCAATTAAATATGCAATCACTTTCGCTTCCGCCAATCTACCTTTTGTTTTTCTATCCATATACCTCACCCTATGTACAATATAATTGTAATTACACCTAACAATAGTATGTGATAATTACAGATTAAAAGCGAGTGTACACTTGCGGAGGAGACAGGATTTGAACCTGCGCGAGTTTTTTTAGGAACTCAGAGGGTTAGCAACCCTCCGCAATGGGCCTCTATGCGACTCCTCCTTGATTTTTATTACAAATTATCAATAAATGGAGTCGTCCCAGCGAAGCGGAGTACGACTCCTCCAATATTTTTACTTCAATTCAAAATAGTGGAGTCGTCCTTTAGGGCGACCTCCTCCACCTTTTTATCATTCTCTGCGGAGAGGGCGAGATTCGAACTCGCGGTAGGCGTGAACCCACAGATGTTTTCAAGACATCCGCACTAGACCACTATGCGACCTCTCCACTATTTTTACTTCAATTCTTACAATGAGGCTCGTCCTTTAGGGCGACCTCTCCAAGATTTTTATCACTAACCAATTCTTTCAACCAAAGGAAGTATTGGTATTTTATCAAAAATTGAATCCAGAAGCGAACATCTGTTGACATCCCATACCCTATCAATTAGCATGAATATATGCCTCAAACAGCAAAAACAAAGCAAAAAAAACAACAACGAGCACAACAATGGCAACAAAAACAGCAACAAACATGGCAAGAGCAAGACGATCTTGCAAAGATGTATAGCAATGACGTCCATACGTATCTCTCCTGGGAAGCGCCCGGTCGCCCGTTTAAAGAACGCTCCCGCCAATTCTTTATTAATGCCTCTTTTCTCATGTTTGTTATCTTACTCATTCTTTTTCTCTTTTCACAATATGTATTGATGGGCGTTGTTCTCGCGCTTGTCTTTCTTGCTTTCGCACTTGCAAGTGTTCCTCCCAGAACCTTTCAGTACAAAATCAGCTCACAAGGCATCTTAATTGAAAAAAGTTTTTTTATCTGGGAAGAATTATATGATTTTTATTTTTATAAACATCATGGTGTGGAGACCGTCCATATTACGACAAAAACACTCTTCCCAGGCGAATTAACGTTAACCCTTGGAGAAGACGTAACGGAACACGATATTAAAAGCGTACTCCTTCACTATCTTCCCTTTCGGGAGTATGTGGAGCCGACATGGATTGAAAAAGCAGGTGATTGGCTTGATCGCACCTTTCCTCTGGAACGAGCCCCAAAATAGTTTTCTGTTTGCTTGTTGAAGCTAAATCCGGTAAAATACAGGTGCTAGCATAGAGCTTAGCGCATAGGGCATAGTGTTTTTAGTGTAAACTCCGTGCTCAATGCTCTTTGCCCTACGCCAAACTGCTCTCGTAGCTCAGTTGGATAGAGCGCAACGTTGCGGACGTTGAGGTCGGAAGTTCGAATCTTCTCGAGAGTACTAAGTCAGGGGTTAGGGACTAGGTTTTAGCGATTAGTTTTAACTAATCCCTAAGCACTAAACCCTAACCCCTAATTTGGAGGGTTCGCATAGTGGCCAATTGCGCGAGTTTCGAAAACTCGATCCGTTCGCGGATTCACAGGTTCGAATCCTGTACCCTCCGCCACATCAAATGCGCCTGTAGCTTAATGGATTGAGCATGAGATTCCGGATCTTAAGGTTGGAGGTTCGAGTCCTCTCAGGCGCACAAACCACTTATTTATAACTTTTACTTGCCGCCACCAATACTATTAAGAGAAAGCATCATCATAATAACAACAACCGCAGCAGCAAGAGGTATACCGACAATCATCGCCCCCGTTTTCGTTCTTGTTACCAATTTACGCTTCTTATCTGCCGTATCTCTTTTATGCTTCTGTGCCAATTCTCCTTGCAACGTCTCCGTTGCCGCCGTTCTTTGCGCTTGTGTCGCTGTAGGATCAGAGCCAACCCTTCGTCCCTCCTCCATAGCGGCAAGAAGTCCGCTATCTTCAGCCGTCACAACAGGACCTGTCTCAGGTTGTGGAGGCTCTTCAGCAACTTTTTCTTCTATAGTACTACCTGCCGGTGCCGATTCAACAGGATCACCGGCACCCGTCTGCGCCACCTGTAATTCTTCTTGTAAGGGAATAAATCTCTCAACATCCTCAAAAAATTGAGCCGAGTCAGTATACCCAAGATGCTGAGAAAAATATTCCTGCAACGACAGGTCTGATACTGTTGGATCCCCCATTTTTACCTTTGCTAAAGCTACCGCTGCAGTCATTCGTTCACTCGTATCACCATTAAAAAGATTTCTGACGGGTTCAAGAACTTCTTTCTCTGCCTGTTCACGAAATTCACGCACATGC
>DATIGJ010000067.1:0-7892 GCA_035454765.1 Patescibacteria group bacterium | reverse complement strand
CTTCGTGAACCGATTATGGTTCGTTTGGTAACCAAAGAAGGCAAGGAGCCTGAAGTGATTGAAACAACCGTTGGTCGTTTGAAATTTAATGAACTTTTGCCTGCAAGTTTTGGTTTCGTTAATGAAAGTATTAATGCCAGTGGTATTAAGAAACTTATCATTAAAGCAATGAAGCTTTATTCATCTGATGAGGTTGCAAAACTTATTGACCGCATCAAGAATCTCGGATTCTACGGTGCAACCATTTCCGGTGTTTCAGTGTCTGTTTTTGATAATGATATTATTCCTGAAAAACAGGGAATCGTTGATGGAGCAGAAAAGCAAGTTGCAAAGATTGATGAAGAATATCAAATGGGTCTGATTACTCTTTCCGAAAAGAAGAGACTTTCCAATGAGGTCTGGATGAGAGTTACCGATGAAGTTGGTGACAAGACCTGGAAAGCGCTTGATGCCTACAATCCGATTAAGATTTCTATTGATTCTGGAGGATCTCGTGCAGGTCTTGAGCAGCTGAAGCAGCTTTCAGCGATTCGTGGTCTGATCGTTGATCCGATGGGTAAGATTGTTGAGCTTCCTGTTAAGTCCAACTTCCGTGAAGGACTTTCAATTTTTGAATACGTTACTTCAGCTCGTGGTTCACGAAAAGGTTTGACTGACTCTGCATTGAAAACCGCGAACGCAGGTTATTTGACCCGAAGACTCGTTGATGTCGCTCACGAAGTAATCATTCGTGAAGATGATTGTGGTACACCTGATGGGATTACGGTTACCCGTGGCGAAAAAGATCGAACAGCAGCATTTGCAGATCGTCTTCTTGGTCGTGTCTTGGCAGCAAATGTTGCTTCAAAGACAACAAAGAAGACACTCTTTAAAGCAGGAGATGTTATTGATGAAGAAGCAGCGCTTGCGCTTGATGAGCATGAAGTACAGGAAGCAGTGGTTCGTTCTCCTCTTACCTGTAAATTGGCATATGGCATCTGTGCAGCGTGTTATGGATGGGATTTCTCAACAAAGAGTATGATCACTCTTGGTGTTCCTGTCGGTGTCATGGCTGCGCAAAGTATCGGAGAGCCTGGTACCCAGCTTACCATGCGTGTTAAGCATGCTGGAGGTATTGTGATGAGTGACGTTACCCAGGGTCTTCCCCGTGTTGAAGAAATTTTTGAAATGAGAACACCAAAGAATTTGTCAGCAGTTTCTGAAATTACCGGAAAAGTTAAGATCGAAACAAATGAAGATGGTCACTTGCTTACCGTTAAAAATACCAAGATTAAGCCAATCGAAACCCAAGAATACTTTGTTCCGATGTCTGCTACCTTGAAGGTCAAAGATGGTGATGAAATTACTGCAGGTACACCACTCGCTGAAGGTGATTTGGATCCAAAAGAAGTGCTCAAGATTGGTGGTTTGGGAATGGCACAGCGATATCTTATTACTGAAGTTCAGAAAGTGTATGAATCACAGGGCATCGGTATTAATGACAAGCATTTTGAAGTTATTATCCGCAAGATGTCAGATAAGATTATTGTAGAAAGTGTCGGAGATACTTCTCTCATCCCAGGTGATTTTGTCACAAAAGCACGATTTGAAGAGATCAATGGTGGTGTCCTTTCAGAAGGTGGCGAGCCGGCAACCGGACGACAAGTGGTGCTTGGTGTTACTAAGTCAGCACTCTTCTCAGATTCATGGCTTTCAGCTGCATCCTTCCAGGAAACAACTAAGGTCTTAACTGAAGCAGCACTCGAAGGCCGTGAAGATAAGCTTCTTGGTTTGAAAGAAAACGTTATCATTGGTCGCCTTATCTCAGTTGCAGGTATGGACGGTCAAATGCCAACCGAAGAAGGTGGAGCTTCATCTGAGGGTGAAGGTCAACCTGAAGTAGCACAACCTGCGTCAAACATGGCTGACGCAGCACAAGAAGAAGTACAACCAGAAGAGACACCTGCTGCGAATGTATAAAGTATTAAGAAGTAAGTATTAAGTATACTGAAGAATAATATTCCTTTTTATACTTGATACTTTATACAAGCTACTTGATACTTCATGCAGTTTTCAGAAATAGGTTCAAATTGAGCGTAAATTATGTTATAATAACAGTAATTCAAGGAGAAGATTATGCCAACATTATCACAACTTGCCAAAAAAGGCAGAAAAAGAAAAATAAAGAAAATCAGAGCGACAGCACTTCGCCGTCTTTTTAATGCAAAGGATCGCAAATACTCTGATGAAAATGCACCACAAAAACGTGGCGTTGTAACGCTCGTTAAGACCATGACGCCGAAGAAACCAAATTCGGCACTTCGAAAAGTTGCCCGTGTGAAGCTTTCCAATAAAATGGAAGTCACCGCATATATTCAAGGTGAAGGGCATTCGCTTTCGGAACACGGTATCGTACTCGTTCGTGGTGGTCGTGTTAAGGATTTACCAGGCGTGAAATATCATGCCGTTCGAGGGAAATTTGACCTTATGGGTGTAGAAAAACGTATGACGTCACGAAGTAAGTATGGCGCAAAGATGCAGAAAGCAAAAGCAGCAGCATAATAGTTTGGCAAGCTCACTATAAATAATTTATGAGACACGCAAAAATTCAAAAAAGACAAATTAAATCAGATACAAAGTACAATAGTCAGGTAGTCGCAAAGATGATTAATTACATCATGATTGACGGGAAAAAGACGGTTGCACAAGATAATGTCTATGCTGCATTAGAACTTCTTGCACAAAAAGGTAATGCTGAAGCAATGGAACTATTTGATAGAGCTTTGCAAAACGTTGGACCAAAAGTTGAAGTAAAAGCAAAGCGTATCGGTGGAGCGAATTATCAGGTACCTGTTGAAGTGCGCGCTGAAAGACGAGTTGCTTTGGCGCTTCGTTGGATTATTGAGGCAGCACGAAAGAGAAGTAATCGAGAATTCCACACGTTTGCTGAAAAATTGGCAGCAGAACTGTTTGATGCGACACAGAATATTGGGGAAGCAATCAAGAAGAAAGAAACCGCAATGAGACAAGCAGAGGCAAACAAAGCCTTTGGTCACTTCCGCTGGTAAACCCCATTGTATGACACTGAGCAAAGAACACGCAGGATCACATGTAAGAAACGCTGGTTATGTTGGGCTTGCCATTATTGCACTCACAGGAGATGTTTTAAGTGGACAGAGATTTCCTTTTTGGAAAAAACTTTTAACGCGGGCTGAAGAAGGATCAAGACGAAATTTAGGGCAACTACCTTCACGATTCGACCTCTTTAAAGGCAGGGCTCGACGAGTTGGAACAGGTAACTAAATTTTTTTCTCGAAAGAGGCTTTTTTGTTTCTTTAATCGTTGATGCCTTCGACAGTAATGCCGAGGATTTTGTCGCCGACACTGATGCTCTTTGCTACATCCATACCTTCTGTCACGATGCCGAAGTTTGTGTAGGCTCCATTGAGCCATGACGCGTCTGATGTGGTGATAAAGAATTGTGCGTCATTTTGTACTTGTCCATCTCCCCTACTTGCTGCTCCGAGGGCACCAGTGACAAATGGTAGGTCATTGAACTCAACAGGGATATTGCCGCCGCCTGTGCCGTTGCCCAGCGGATCTCCTCCCTGGATGACCCAGTCTTCAACACGATGAAAGATCAAGTTGGTATAAAAATTACTTTCTGCTTTATTAATAAAATTAATAACGGTATTTGGTGCTTTATCTGCCCGAAGCGTCAGAGAGATGTTTCCTTTCGTAGTTTTGATAACAGCGTTGTAGGTTGCTTCCAATGTTTTTTGTTGTTGCTGCGGCTGTTGTTGTGTCTGTTGCTGTTGTGTATTTTGTAATGATTGTTGATTTTGGTTTTTTGGAGGTGTCACTTGTTGCCCTTGAACGAGCTGTTGGGGGGATTGCTGTTGTGTTTGTTGTTGCTGTTGCGTTTGTGTCGGTTGTATACGGTTGCCGTTTTCGTCAAAGGCAACTGGTGTGAATCCATCAGTTTCTGATGGGAGATTTGGTTCAGCCTGTTTTTGTCCTTGTGTATAGAAGACACCTGCACCGAAGATAAGGAGGAAGATGACAATGATCGGAAGCGCCCACCTGTTCATGGAGTTTATTGTAGCATAAAAACACGTTTTGTCAGTAGTTGTGCTCGCAATCTCAACCTATGTTTGATAAAATAGGCACATGAAGCAACAGAATATTCGAAATTTTGCGATTATCGCACACATAGATCATGGGAAATCTACGTTGTCTGATCGTTTCTTAGAAATTACTCAGACTATCGCCAAAGATAAATTGCAAGAGCAGTTCCTCGATCAGAATGTGATTTCCCGTAAACGGGGTATCACCATTAAATTGGCGCCAGTTCGCATGAAGTATAAGGAGTATGAGATGAATCTTATTGATACTCCTGGGCATGTAGATTTTTCTTATGAAGTCTCACGGACACTTGCTGCGTGTCAGGGTGCTGTGCTTCTTGTGGATGCCACACAGGGAATTCAGGCGCAGACAGTTGCTCACTATCAAGTTGCAAAAAAATTGGGTCTGAAAATGATTCCGGTTCTCAACAAAATTGATTTGCCGAATGCACAGACGGAAGTGGTAAAGAAAGAGCTAGTGAATTTCGGTTTTGCCGAAGATGAAATTTTATCCATTTCTGCCAAAACAGGTGAAAATGTTGACATCTTATTGGATCGAGTTGTTGAGAAAGTGCCACCACCATCAGGTGATGAACAGGCGCCGCTTCGCGCGCTTATTTTTGATGCAGTCTATGATGAATATCAAGGTGTGATTGCGTATGTCCGTATCGTTGACGGAAGTGTGAAGAAAGGCGACAGAATACAATTTTTTCAAAACGGTGTTCAGACTGAAGTGACAGAGGTAGGGATGTTTACCCCTTTTCTGAAGGAAACAGAAGGCTTGGAAACTGGAGAAATCGGTTATATCGTCGGAGGAATGAAAGATATCCGCCAGTGTCGTGTTGGTGATACGATTGTCCCGCAGGGAAGTCATGTCGAACCGCTTCCAGGTTATACAACTCCACTGCCAATGGTATTTTTTGGAATGTATCCAAAAGATGCTGCTGACTTCGCCAATCTTCGTGATTCTCTTGGAAAACTTACCTTGAATGATACAGCTTTGACATACACAGAAGAATATTCAGCCTATTTGGGGTCAGGATTTCGTGTCGGTTTTCTTGGTTTGTTACATGCTGATATTGTCAAAGAACGTCTGAAGCAGGAATTTGATTTAGATTTATTACTCACCATGCCGCAAGTGCTCTATGAAAGACGGGAAAACGAAGAGATTTACGAGCCATATATGTTACTCAACGTCTATGCACCATCAAACTATGTCGGTAATATTATGACGATTTGTCAAAAGAAAAAAGGAACCCTTTTGGATATGCAGTATCATGAAGCGTATGCAGTATTGTCGTATGAAATGCCGTATTCAATGTTTATTAGAGGACTTGATGGAGAGATAAAATCTGCAACGGCTGGTTTTGGAAGTATTGATTATGAACTTTCAGATTACAAAAAAGCAGATTTGGTACAGCTTGATATTTTGATTAACACCAATGTCATTGATGTGTTGACAGAGCTTGTCTATCGGGATGAAGCCAATTATGTCGCCCGTCAAAGAGCAGAAAAATTAAAAGATACACTTGACCGTCAGCAATTTCGGCAGATTATTCAGGCAACGGTAAATAACAATATCGTGGCTCGTGAGGAGATACCTCCTTTTCGAAAAGATGTTCTTGCAAAAATGAGCGGAGGAGATAGAACCAGAAAAGATAAATTACTTGAAGCACAGAAAAAAGGGAAAAAGCGAATGGTTTCGACAGGAAAAGTCGCCCTCTCTCAGGATGCATTATTCTCCATGATTTCAGACAATAAATGATTTGTGATTTATGATTTTTGCTTCGTGAGTTTCTCTTAGAATAAGAAGAAGACGAGTCCACCGATGAGCATGAGGACTGCTGCTGCACCAACCCCAATCATGACTTCGGTTGAACCTGGTGGTTCAATGGTAGGAGTTGCCGTCGCAACGGTTGATCCTCCGTTAACAGTAACTGTTTGTGTACAATTCGCAGTGTCGCTGATGCCTTCTGTATCATCAGTAAGCAGTGCTGTAGCCTGGAATGTGCCAGCTGTGGTATAGGTATGTTCAAGCGGGACATTGACCGCGTTGGTACCGATGCCACCGCCTGTGGTGACATCACTGACTTGTCCATCTCCGAAATTGAAGGTTGCTTTGGTAATGGTGCCATCTTCATCGGTTCCATTTGCGGTGAAGTTGACGGTGAGTGGTGCTGTTCCGGCAAGCGTATCAGCTGTTAATGCAGTACAAACCGGCGCAAGTCCCGAACTTGCTGTTCCTGTCGGTGTCGGTGTTGTGCTACCGGTGATTGTTGGTTCCGGTGTGTCAGTCGGTTCAGGAGCATCAGTCGGTTCGGTAGAGGGTACGGGTTCTGTTGGTGAAGCAGTCAGTTCTCCGACGATCATAATTGTCGCAGGTATTGTCCCCGCAAGAACATTTTCGCTTGCCTGGTCATTACTGCCGACAGAGGTAACTACAGTATTCACGCTATACGTAATTATGGTAGGCGTCGTTTCTCCGGTTGTCGCAAGTGATTTCAGTGTGAGTGTTCCAGCCCGTATTTTTGTTTGGACTGCTTTTGTAGGATCAGTGCCTACAGACATAGAGACGAGTACTTTACCTGCACTATAGACCGGACCCGAAAGAACCGTTGGAAACACTGCGGTATTCGGTTGAAATGAACCATCAGCTGCTGTTACTTTGTCAGGATCGTATTGGATTTCAAGCCGGACAAACGAAACAAGATTTGTTCCCGGATCAATCATAATATCAAGCGGAATATCTTCTCCAACTTCAGCGACAATGGGGTCGCCACCAGATGAGTCCGGTTGAAAGGAAAGGCTGGTTGCTGCTTCAGCTCTGGTTCTTGTCTCCTGTTGTTGTTGAACGAGATAGACAGTGACGGGGATGCCTACCAACAAGAGGACAATAAATCCAATAAGAAATAGTTTTTTTCCACTAAAACGCATAAACAACGAAGACCCTTCAAAAAGTCCTGATTTTATCGTATAGAAGAAAGCGAATAGTGTCAAGCAATAATAATAGTATTTTGTGGTGACGTTATTGCTATAGGTTATTGACAGAAGGTAGATGTTAGTGTATAAATTAGCATACTCAAAGTGTGACTGATAATCCATTTTGTTTTTTGTTTTTATGGCAAGTAAATCAACAATTACACCACTCTTTGACAATGTTTTGATTAAGCCGTTGGCTGCTGAAACAAAAACACTTGGCGGTATTTATCTTCCTGAAAATGTGAAGGAAAAACCACAAGTCGGTGAAATTATGGCTGTCGGAAAAGGTGCCTTTGATGAAGATGGAGAGTTGATGCCGATGGTTGTGAAAGTCGGACAAAAGGTTCTTTATAAAAAATGGGGCGGCGATGAATACAAAGTCGGCAATGAGGAATGGAAACTGGTAAAGCAGACAGAGATTTTAGCAATAGTTGAATAATATGGCAAAGCAATTACAATTTGGCGAAGAAGCCAGAAAATCATTAGTAAACGGAGTAAATATCTTGGCGAAGGCTGTTGCGACAACACTTGGTCCAAAAGGTCGCAATGTTGCTCTCGAAAAGAAATGGGGAGCACCAACAGTTGTTCATGATGGTGTCACCGTCGCAAAAGAAATTGATCTGAAAGATCCATTTGAAAATATGGGTGTTCAGATGGTCAAAGAAGCTGCAAGTAAGACCAATGACAATGCAGGAGATGGTACCACAACCGCAACAGTTCTCGCACAAGCAATCGTCAATACCGGAATGAAGAATGTTACCGCTGGAGCAAATCCGATGATTCTTCGTGAAGGTATGGATAAAGCTGTTG
>DATIGJ010000066.1:0-2485 GCA_035454765.1 Patescibacteria group bacterium | reverse complement strand
ATTGGACATTTGACATTTCTTACTTCTCGTCCTGATGTATCCGACTTTCAATCGCAGCTTGCTGGAATTTATATTTAGCAAATTTCTTACTCGTATACGGCGTCTCAGCAGGACTTGATAATTCTTCAAAGGTCATCGCGCAAATACGCATACCAACGGTCAATTTGATTGCCATGCGACCCAAATTACCAAGCTCCAAAACAGGTTTACCGTCCCACCCTGGATCAAAAATGGATGCCGTCGAATGAACGACGAGACCAAGTCGTCCAAGCGATGACCGCCCTTCAAGTCTTCCCATCAAATCAGCAGGAATTTTGACATTCTCCAAAGTAACAGCCAAAACAAATTCCCCTGGCTGTACGACAAATTCACCGCCGTCTTCAATAGCAATTTCTTTCGTAATTTCATTACTGAAATCTTTTTGAGACGGATCAATATACGAATATTTACTGTGGTCAAAAACGCGAAAACTGTTGCCAAGACGAAGGTCAATCGAGCAACTGCCAAGTTGGGTCGTCAAATCAGGAGCAGGAGTTATCTCAATTCGTTTCTCTTTCAGTGCTTTTTTAATATCCCGATCTGACAAAACCATAAGGGAAGTGTAGCAAAAGAAACAAAAATTAACAATTCATAATTTATTAAACAATTTTCATAGATTTCCACTCATTCTTCGCAAATAATATCTTTTAAGAATATCGGTAATATCAGCAGGATCGGTTTTGTTGCCAACTAATTGGTAAACAGACTGATGTTCCTTTCCAAAACTGACAACAATTTGTTGCGGGAGAGATGGAATTCTCAATACACGACGCGCCATTGATCTCGCAAGTCTCATTGGATTATAATCTCCTTCACAAACAAACGGAACAACAAGTGTTTTTTCTCTTTCAGCAGGATTGAGCTTCGCCAAAATTGTCCCGACACCGCTATACCATTCCGCATCCATTCTTTTCCCCGACGACCCTGTTGGAGAAATGTAAAGACACTCCCCTTGCCTCAATTTATCGGCCGCCTGCGAAAGAGAACGACCATTTCTTTCATCTATTTCCTTACGCGACAATCTTCTTCCAAACACTAGTTTCATCACACGTTGTTTTGGTTTCAATTTTTTCTCCCTACCTCTTTTGGGCGAGTCTTTTGCGAGATAACGTGGCCACACAGGTAACACAAAATTGACATTTCTTTCATCCAAAGCATGAGCGACTTTATTTGTTATACCGAACGGTAAACCCAAAAAGTGAATATCACGTCTTCCTACTTGTCCCATAGCTGCAGCAAAAACAGCAGGTTCCAGACCTTTTCTATGATCACCGATAAACAAAACAGGGATACCAGTTCGTCCCCAAGATGCTGTTCTACCTCGGAGAGAAACTGCGATATTTGCATCTTGAAACAGCTCTGCTGCGGCTGCGGTCATACCATGTTCAGCAGACATTCTTCGAAACTTTGCAAAAGGACCGTTACCCCTAACTCTTTCACTCATAAATAAAATTCAAAGGATTATAACAAGAAGTAAGAAAGATTAACAGAAGTATTCTAGATTACAAAATCACTCATGACACTATACTTGCTAACCATTAAAACTTTCCTTGAAGATTCCTCCTGGGATCTCTTATTATATTTGCTAATGAAGGCCTATGAACTACTGCATGAAGCTCATGAACCGTTACCGGAGGATGGCACTTCAAGAAAATCTCTCGTTATTCTTGATAACTCCGCTACTTGATCAGGATGCAACTGTGGATGCTGACGAATAAATGCTTCAACCCTTCGAAACGTTACCGCTCTGCCTTTCAGCCGTCTATTGCGACCACTACCAGCCTCTACTATCATGAGGATACTTTAGCATAAAAAAGTGTTTTTGAAACAAATGGAATGTTTCTCTTGACGCGGATAATTTAGACCTTTGGCTTGTGTCCACGTCGGAAAACACGATCCATGAGATATGCGACTCCCTCCGTAGCTCCTCCAACACCAGTCACCAACAATCCTGTCTTTACATCAAGTGTAAATGCTATAGATCCACCAAACGCAATCGTTATTGGTCCTGCTATCTTCAACACTAACGGAAGAGCATGCACTGGATTGTCGTACATACCAAGATCCATATCAAGAATAGGTCGTCCGTCCTGTCGTCTTCTATCACCAACTCTTCTCGTTATAGGGACAGGAGCATCTCTTCTTCTAGTCATTCTCTCTACCTCTACATGGTCTAAGAGACCTAGTGAAGTCCCTCTATCCATCCTCAAATCGTCAGGCTGTGTTGAACTACCAGTTACGACAAACTCAACTGGTGCATTCTGTCGTCTTCCAAACCTTGCTATTCTCAGCCAACGTGGCCTTGGTGCCCCTTCTGTTACTGCCATATAAATATTCTACGCTACTATAGGTGACTTGTCAACAATACTATGTTTATAAATTACCTGATCGTTCTAGATCATTTTTTGCGGAAAATATACTTATTATCTTGAGCTAAGCATAACTA
>DATIGJ010000065.1:0-6603 GCA_035454765.1 Patescibacteria group bacterium | reverse complement strand
TCAACTCATCAATTAGCCTTCCACGACTTTTTGGAAGTTGCACGCGAGCAGGCAACGGCGCTTACATTACAAGCAGGATCAGTATTAATTATTCGGAATACAGCCATCAATAATGGTACTGCAAGTGATTCTCAACGTTTTGTGATGGCACTTCATGGAAGAAACCCTTTTGCTCCGAATTGGGAGCAGCCGAGAATTTTAAAAAGGGTTTTTGTACGCGGACAGCCATATTTTTCCAGATAGGTTGTCGCATGGGGAGGTACATGCTATACTGGCACAAGAAAACGACACCATGTACGAAATTATTCCATCTCCTGGAACATTTGTGAAGAACGAAGCAGAATGGGATCAAAAAATTGAACTTGTTCGACCGTTTGCCAAAACAATTCATGTAGATATTGTTGATGGTATCTTTGCTCCCAATACTACGATTGCTGAACCGGAGTGGTTTACGCAATTTTCCAAAGATCTGCCTGCCGGCGAGGCAGGTTTTATTTTGGAGGTACATTTAATGACCGATGAACCGGTGAAACACCTTAAGAAATGGTCAGATGCGGGGTTCCGCAGGTTTATCGGGCAGATTGAAAACATGTCGGATCAGGCTGAATTTGTCGCACAGGCACAGCTTCTTGGAGAGGCAGTGCTGGCACTTGATAAACAGTCTTCGGTTGACGAGATCACGGTGCCGATTGATGATTTAGATGGGTTACTTGTTATGACAATCAAGGCTGGTCTTTCAGGACAGCAATTTCAAGAGGAGCTTTTAAAAAAAGTAAAAAACTTACGAAAAAAAACAATGCTTCCCATTGAGGTTGACGGAGGAATTAATGATCAGACGATTCATCAGGCAGCAGCAGCAGGTGCCACCCGTTTTGTCGCGACAAGTTTTCTTTATAATGCTGAAAATCTTGAAAAACAATTTCAACGATTGCAGGAATGTCTTCCATGATGACAGCGTATCTTTTTGATGTTGATGGAGTGTTGACAGATCCGGTGTATAAACGGACTGAGCCTGCATTGCTTGATCAGTTGATTCAGATTCTCTCCCGCGGTGATCCGGTGGCATTTAATACCGGACGCGGTTTGGAGTGGGTTGAAAAACAGATTCTCGCGGACTTGTTGCAAAAATTGACAGATAAAACACTTCTTCAACGGTTGATTCTGATCGGAGAGAAAGGTGAGACCTGGCTGTTTTTTGATGCAGAAGGAAAGGTGCATAAAAGAACTACAGAAGGCCTCGCGATGCCGGAGGCATTACAACAACAGTTTAAACATATTCTCGAAACGAAGTATCATGATGCGATGTTTTTTGACGAGACAAAAACAGTTATGGTAACAGCTGAAATGCATGATGGGTACGATCTTGATAGATTTCAAGGGAAAAAACACCGTTTTATTGAAGAAGTAAAACAGTTGTTGCAAGCATGTGATCCCGAGAAAAAGTATAAGTTGCATTTTGACGAGATTAGCGTCAGCATAGAGCATAAACATGTAGGTAAAGCCCTTGGCGCACAGCGGTTTCTGACCTTTCTGGCAGAATTACAGATGACACCTGATACGTATTATTGTTTTGGTGATACTGAAAGCGATTTTGACATGGCCGATTATTTAGCAGCAAAAGGCAAAAAAGTATATTTTGTCTATACGGGAAAGAAGAACAATATCGAAATCAACGAAAAGTCATATCCTATCATCTTTGAAACGGGATATTCGTTGGGGACACTGGCGTATTTAGAAAGAATGAACTAGGAGAGGGTCGTCGGCCGCAATTAATACTGTTTTCAGATCCTTGTGTGAAGTATTCCATCCGACCAAGACAATATTTTTGAATGACAGTAGTAGGTTTTTGTTGTTTGGTCTCAGGATTTTTTGTCAGAAGTCCCTCCATAATTTGATGCCAGATCGGGGCAGCACCTGTTATGCCTGATGCGAGTTCTTGACTCATAGGTGAATTGTCATTGTTGCCAACCCAAACGATGACAACGTAGTTATCGGTATAGCCATTGGTCCAATTATCTCGTTTGCTGTCGGTGGTTCCTGTTTTGACAGAAACAGTGTGATTTTTAATTTCAAGAACAGAATTAGGTCCGAAAGCAGCACTTCGAGCTTGATTATCAGACAAAATATCAGAGATGATAAACGCGATACCGGAGTCAAGCACCTGCACACCTGTTTGTATGTTTGTTTTTTCTTCCAGGACAGTGCCTTTGACATCAGTCACTTTGGTGATTGGGTTGATTTCTACCAGTCTTCCTTGATTGGCAAGAACTCCGTTGACTCGTGCCATATCAAGCATGGTGACTTCTGCTGCGCCAAGAGTCAGTGATAGTCCGTAATTGTTGGGATCACCAAAGGAGCGAATGCCCATGTCTTTTGCAAGCGCAACCATTTTATCAATGCCGATTGCGTTTAGCGTTTTGACAGCAGTGATATTGAGTGAGTTTGCCAGAGCAAAACGAAGCGTGACTCGTCCATGAAATCGTCCATCATAATTTACCGGCGAGTAGAGTGTGCCGTTTGCAAGAGGATAAGAAACAGGTGTGTCGTCAATGTGTGATGCAGCGGTAAAGCCATTTTGGAGTGCTGCGGCATAGGTGACGACTTTGATAGAGGAGCCAGGTTGGCGTCTGCTGATGGTGACATTGAAATTGCCGCCATTGGGATCAAAGAAGTCATGACTGCCGACCATAGCCAAAATATCACCGTTTTTTGGATCGGTAACGAGTGCTGCTCCGTTTGAAAGATTGAGGGCTGCAGCATTGGCCACTTCTTCTTCCACGATGCGTTCTGCTTCTTCTTGGATAGTCAGGTCAAGCGTCGTGCGCACATGTAATCCACCCCGTTCAACAGTTGCCAGGCCGTATCTGTTAATGAGTTGTTGTTTGACATATTCGACAAAATGTGGAGCATGTAATGCGATTCGTTGATTTCGGAAGTATAGTTCTTCTGTGGCTGCTTTATCTGCTTCTTTTTGAGAAATATAGTGAAGTTCCACCATTTTTTTGAGGACTTCTTTTTGTCTATTTTTCCAGCGTGTTGGATCCGAACCGTAGGGAGAGTAGGTGGTTGGTGCTGCTGTCAATCCCGCAAGAAATGCACTTTCCGCAAGGGATAGTTCAGTGACCGGTTTATTAAAGTAGGTTTCAGATGCCGCCTGAATACCCCAAGCAGTACCGCCATAAGGAATCTGATTAAAATACATTTCCAGGATTTGGGGTTTTGTATAAATGCGTTCAGCCCAGAAAGCAAGAATCAGTTCTTTGAGTTTGCGACTGACACTTCTTTCGGGCGTTAACATGGAGGATTTAATTAGTTGTTGGGTGATCGTGGATCCTCCCTGAATATTATTATTGCTGATATTTTGTTGAAACGCGCGAAGAATTGCCGTCAAGTCAAAACCAGGATGGTTATAAAAATTTTTGTCTTCAATGGCAAGGGTTGCCTGTTGGAGATGTTTTGGAACCTCTGATAGTTTGATGAGGGTTCTGTTTTGTTGTGCATAAAATTCCGCGAGAAGAATACCGTTTCTGTCAAAAATTTTTGTCGTTTGTGGAATCTGGCGAAACATGAGTTGTTCGGGAGTTGGAAGATCTTGAATAAAAATAAGAAAAAGAAATGGAGGAAGAAGGAAGAGACAGGAAAAGATAATTCCGAGGAAAAAATATTTGATTTTAGCACGAAAAGGAAGGGAAAAAACCGGTTTTTTTCGCTTTTTAACGTGATGAGCCATTTTTTTAACAGGGAAAAACAAGCGGTTGACTCTACGACGAAAGATGGTGGTAGTTGTCGTGATTGAGAGAGTCGTTTTATGAATAAAGGCATGTATCGTAGTAAACATCATGAGGATGAGTTTTTCGAAAACGATAAGAATTGTTAGAAAGAAAAATAAAACACGTAAAACAAGGCGCATCATATAAGAGACGGGTGGGCAGGTTCTTTCGGATTATACAAAAGCGTTGCGAGCTTGAAAAGAGGCGTAATGGTTTCCCGAAGCGAAACAAGGAGGGACGAGGCTAAAGCATGCTGAAGAGGGCGAGTGTTGAAAAGAGAGTGATAAGAAGAATACAGAGACTGACAAAGATGAGCGTTTTCCGGCTTGATTGGTGGTTATATCCGTTGCTTCCTGATTTGTAGGGCATGTGTTGTTTTGCTGTCATTGTTATTGTGTTGGTGTTGGACTGGGATTTGCCTCAGGGTGAGCGCAAGACATACAATAGCTGTTGCCAAAGGAATCGGTTAATACAGAGTGTTCCTTTGCTTCAACATTCTCTGATTGTCCGGGGGTTGCCTGTGCCCCAGTTGTTTTATCAACCCAAACCGCTTCCTGTTTAATCGTGCCATACGTTTTGGTTTTTGTTCCTTCAATAATATATTCGAAGCGTGTTGGACAATTTTGTCCTTCACCATCAGTTACGATGGTGGTGCAAACATATTGACCAAACACATTTGGTGGTTTTTGTGGAATTTCCGGTTTTTTTCCTTCGAGCACGTGGGACATGAGCGCGTTCCAAATTGGTGCAGCACCTGTGACCCCTGATGCGATACCTGACATTTCGCTGTTATCATTATTGCCGACCCAAACGGCGACAAGATAAGAAGGGGTATATCCGATGGTCCAGTTATCGCGGTAATCGTTGGTTGTTCCTGTTTTGACAGACACATGTTGTCTGGGGATCACCAGTTCTGAATTTGAGCCAAAGGCGGCAAAACGTGCTTTGTTGTCTGCAAGAATATCAGAAATGATGAAGGCGACTTCTGAAGGAATCACTTTTTTGCCAAAAATTGGACTCTTTGGCGGTATGTATTCTTCAAGGACTTCGCCGTTTTTATCCGTTACTTTAAGAATTGGGTGGAGATCAATCCGATACCCTTGATTGGCAAAAACTCCAAAGGCAGTTGCCATATCGGTCATAAAGACTTCTCCACCACCAAGTGTTAATCCCAGTCCGTACTGGGAGGGATCTTTAAAAGTGGTGATACCCATTGCACTTGCGGTTGCAATCATAGCATCAAGCCCGTTCATTTTGAGCATTTCCACGGCCGGAATATTGAAAGAATTTCCCAGAGCTTCACGCATTTGGACGATGCCGTGAAATTTACCATCATAATTTTTTGGACAATACGCAGGTTGCGGAGGGTTGGGGAAGCAAATGGCTGCGTCAATAAATGGTGTTGCCGCAGTATAGCCTTTGATCAGCCCAACTGCGTAGTTGATTGGTTTGATAGATGACCCTGGTTGGCGATAGGCGAGGGTGACATTGACGTTTGGTTCAAAGGTGCATGTTTGTCCCGAAATACATCCCTCAGGTTCCGGATTGCCAAAATAATTTTTACTACCGACCATTGCCAAAATTTCACCGGTACCTGGTTTGGTAATGAGAGCTGCACCGTTGCCGACACGGAAGCGTTCTACTTTTGCAATTTCTGCAGCGACAGTTGCTTCTGCATATTCCTGTACAGTAAGATCAAGGCTGGTGATGACACTTAACCCTCCCTGCTCAACAACCTGTTCGCCATATTTTTCAACCAGAAGCTGTTTGACATAAAAAACAAAATGTGGTGCTTTAATTGGATTCGCAATTTTTTGAAAGATGAGTTGCTCTTTTATTGCATTATCCCGTTGTTCGTTCGTAATATATCCTTGTTCAGCCATTTTTCTTAAGACTTCTTCCTGTCGTTTTTTTCCTCGTTCAGGGTGGGATCCGTAGGGAGATAGGATGCTTGGCGCTTCAGGAAGTCCTGCAATGAAGGCCTGTTGCGCAAGTGTTAATTCGCCGACTTTTTTGCCAAAGTACGTTTGCGATGCAGCTTCAACACCGTATGCAGTTCCTCCATAAGGAACTTGATTGAGATACATTTCCAGGATCTGATCTTTGTTATAAAGAATTTCGACTGCAAAGGAGAGGACAACCTCTTTGATTTTACGTTGAATAGTACGCTCCGGTGTCAGGAGACTATTTTTTACCAACTGTTGTGTGAGCGTTGAGCCACCTTGAAACTGTTGATGGAAAAGATTAGCGTAAAGTGCCCGGGCAATTCCTCTGAAATCAACGGCGCCATGCCGGTAAAAATCACGATCTTCAATAGCTATGGTTGCTTGTTGAAGTGAATTTGGAATTTTGTCGAGTGGTACAAAAGTTTGGTTGCGGTCGGAGTAGAGTGTGTATAACAGTTTGTTATGTCTATCATATATCTGTGTCGAGTAGGAGCCTGTGGTGCTTTGGACGTTTGCCGGATTCGGAAGATCTTTCAGCCAAAAAAAGTACAGGAGCAGAAATGCGAGTGCGAGCACAATCGGCGGGGTCAGTAGTGCAATCAGTACCCGCTTTTTGATCGTAAATTTTCTGGCTTTTTTGATAATTTTTGTGTACTGCTTAATCATGGTTTTTGTGGATTACTCTATTTTAGCAGATACGCCAAATTTGTATAATGGATGTATGTTCGACGTTGCTGCCTTGTTACCCTTTATTGATCCTGCAACCTACGGCATTAATTTACTCGATCTTATCATCGTTGTCGTGGTGATTTTTTATGCGTATGAAGGTTATACGCTCGGGTTTTTACTTGCCTCACTTGATCTTGGGAGTTTTATTCTCTCGTTTA
>DATIGJ010000064.1:0-2265 GCA_035454765.1 Patescibacteria group bacterium | reverse complement strand
GCGACCCAGCTTTAGGAAGTCATCTTAGTAAATTTACATTGCCAGTTGAATCAGTACGCATCGCTGCCGGCGCCGGTTACCTGCTGGTACTGACTGGCGACATCGTCACCATGCCTGGGTTACCGCATGATCCGGCTGCACATCGAATTGACTTGTCCGAGGATGGGGAGATTGTGGGTGTTTGACTGCCTTGCCTCCCAAGACCTAACGCTTCGCATCACCGGCGGCAAAAAGCAGAGCGACGATGGCGCGACGCTTTTTACTGTCCGAGGGAATTTGCCTTGTTATACGCTTTATCATCTAACTACAAACATGCTGAGCTGCTGCGCAAAAGATGGTATCAGCCTCTCCCTGCTAATATTGTACTGCCATAAGGACTTATCAAACCTCCTTATTTCATCCTCCTCTGGAAGTTTATTAAATTCCTTTTCGCTCAACAAGCCATACCTGACCCATTGCATTAACCAATACATTTTCCGATTACGCTCACTTTCTTCATCTAGATTATGTAATTTCAATTTTTCGATAACGTCGGCGTATGAAACTCTTTTATGAAGTAATGCATCGAATAGCGGAGGATCAACCACCTTAACAACTGCTAAAAACACTATGATTGGAACAAGCCGCAAGTGATTCTCTGCGCTTGCCCCATAAAATACGGCTAAGTTTGTAAATACTTTTTCCAACTGTCGCAAAGATAAGTTAAAATGATTTGCAAGAAGCTCAGCACAATCAACGATATTTCTATCGTCTCCCCATGTTTGGAGTTCATGTAGCTGAAGTAGCCTGTTCGTGTACTTGCTTAGGTCATTGGTGTATCGCTCACCAGTATGCTTTGGTAATTTCGTCTCTATATTCACAAACTTTTGTAGATATGTAGAGGCATCAATATTCTGGCCGTACACACTTTTTATTGATTCTTCTAGCTGTGTCTTGTTCATAACCAACAAAAACACAACATTCTGAACCGAGAATAGATGCTTAATTTTTTCTACAATCTCTACTGCAAATGTAGGCTTGCATCTATCCAGTTCATCTATAATAATTACAAGAGGCTTGTTGCCTTCACTTTGTAGCTTTGATGGTAATTCAGACAACAGTTCTCGAAAAGCTTTAATAAGCTCAACATCTTTTGAATGGGCTGCAATTCTTTCCTCTACAAACTCGCCAACTAAATCTGATGCGGTTTTTGACAAATCTCCTTTTATGTCTTTTAGTTCGTCAATATCGGCATCTTTAATAATTCCAAGTGTGGCTGCCTTGACACCAATTCGCGCGGACCAAGATAAAAGTTGGCTACCAACTTTTTTAGACTTTTCCTTAAGTTCGGCTACCTTTTCTCGGTGTCCTTTGATGATGTTTTTTTCTGCAAAATTCGTGATTGCACTTGCTACCGTAATAAAAGCATCATCGATATAGTCATTCGAAAATGCATCTATGTAAAGATTCGGGATATTTGATTCTGATAGAAGTCCTTGCCACATCTTGACGAACGTGGTTTTTCCTTCACCCCATTTGCCATCCAATGAAATCACTAGCGCATCGCTAGAGCGAGCCACTATATTTAGTAATGCTTCACCATAGCTCTTGCGATCCAAGATGTCTTTTTTGAATGAGTCTCCGTCCTCAACAACTAACGGTGGCGTAACTATTCTCACGTTCGTTCCTTTTCCGTATAACAAGTAATTATATAATTTTGGTATATCTCCCATGCTTTTGGAATTAAGAGCAACAAAATTGTTAAGTTTATCAGATTAGTTAATCTGTATATCATCATAAATGAAACGTTGTGCAGTTCTGCAGATCATGAAAGTATTGGCTGTCTCATATTATTTAGCTAGATTATCGGAGATTTACTGAGAAAAATTGACTGAATGATTTTGGCCGAAAGAGCCATTCTATTAACGCTAATTTAGCGAGGATCAAAGTGAATTATTCCGTATACTTGTCATTCTCTTATTCTCTCAAGGTTTTTGACAACATTCCACGTTTTCAATACGTCCCAATCACAGTATGAATTACTTCCACCTTCACCAAAGGCAATCACATGCGCGCAGTTTTTCTTGATTTCGGTTCCGTCACCCGTGGCGATATCGATTGTACGACGCTGGAACAGGCCATTTCTCCGTGGCGTTATTATGAAGATACCGCCACAGAACAAGCTATTGAGAGAGTCAAGGATGCGGAAGTCGTTGTCATCAATAAAGCCCTGCTGGACCGTGCAGCATTATCATCTGCAAACCGCTTGAAATTGGTCTGCATTGC
>DATIGJ010000063.1:0-2399 GCA_035454765.1 Patescibacteria group bacterium | reverse complement strand
TGAGGAGGAAGGAAAAAACAGTCTTGCTTATATCATTCCACGATTGAAAGACCTGGTACTCGGAGGAACAACACAAGATCATAATTGGAATCTTTCTCCAGATGAAAACGATACAAAAGACATAATAAAAAAATGCCACACGCTTTTCCCACAACTCAAAAATGCTGATATTTTAGAAATTAAGGTTGGACTTCGACCAGCTCGAAAAAAAATTAGACTGGAAATTGAAAAGTATTCTGATAATGTTGTGCTCCATAATTATGGCCATGGAGGATCAGGGTTTAATCTTTCTTGGGGCTGCGCCCAAGATATTCTGCATCTTATGCAATCTATTGAATAAACTCTTTGAGAAACGTCTGAGTTGACAAACTTTGTGTTCAATTGTATTATTCACCTGTCATGCCAGAAATCCCCGGTGGACAAATCGGTTCGACTCCAGACAGGTTACCTGTTAGATCGGGTTCACCTGATACTACGATATCTCCAAGAACCCACTCACGATTAAGAAGACGCCTTGGAACAATTTCTGCGCCGCTTGTCGCATCTCCACAACTTTCTTCAGCACCTGAAATTGTAAATTGGATTAACACTCATGGAAATGCTGTAGTGGGTACTCTTTTAAGTCTAGGTGGAGGGCTTTATTTACGACACCTTTATAATAAACGAAGACTAAAAATTGAACAAGAAAAGGCTCAAACGGAACAACGCCTAGCCCGTGAACAATCCCAAACTATACAACGTATCGCTCGCGAGAAGGCCCGAACGGAACAACGCCTAGCTAGTCAAAGAGCTACAGACCAACGTTTTAAGGATATTATTGCGGGTCTAACTCATTCAGGCATAGATAGCAAACATGCAATGGCAGTACAGTTACTATCATTTATAAAAGAAGGACATGAACGCTTTAATCAACAAATTTTCCAAATTGCAGTCAACTATCTTCGCAACAGAGATGTAAAAAAAATAACAAAGTTAAACAGTCCGGATCCTAGGAAACCAGTTTTCACAGAAAGATTACCTAGTGCTGATCAAGCATTTATTCAACTATTTCTTGAAATAATACCCCGAATACGAATGAATTTGGAAAAAGGTGGACAAAAAATAACAAAAGAAATTGCAAAAAAATTTCTTAACGCATCCGGCGTTCATTTAGATGGAGCACAAATGATGGGTGCGAGGCTTAGAAATGTATACATGAAAGACGCTACTTTTAAAAATGCACATCTTGAAAGTGCAATTCTTGCAAAAGCAAATCTCAATGGAGCTGATTTTTCTGGTGCGAGTCTTCTTGGGGCAAATCTTTCTGATGCCATGCTTATCGGAGCAAATCTTACTCAATCAACGCTCACAGCAGCAAATCTCTCCCAAGCTAATATGTTTTGGGCAAATCTTTCTCGAGCAAGTATTGCAGAGGCAATTCTTAGGAATACAAATCTTGCTGTAACAAATCTAACAGAAACGATAATCGCTTGGCCGATCAACATAGACAATATGCGTAGACAACCTCTTGCAAAAAGACCTGCCTACAGAACTAATATATTTGGTGCTAAAGGATTAACTGCTGAAAAACGTAAATTACTTCTTGATATGGGAGCAATTGAAAAAAAATAATAATATCATTATAGTATGACCTTTTAAACTCCTCCTCGAAATTTTGGCGGTTTTATCTCAACAGAAGTTAATGAATAGTCAAGTAATTCCTTCATTTCGGCACGACGATTTTCACTATTTAAAAGAATGCCGATAATCTTATGCCCACCATAGTCTAAATAAGTAATCAGACAAAGTCCTGCTTCAGGCGTATAACCGGTCTTTACACCTTTCACACCATCATACGTTGTCAATAAGTTGGTTTCATTCACCAGATAGTATTCCGGATGTGTTGACGTCGCGGGCAAAATATATTCGGGGTGTGTAACAATTTCCGCAAATAAAGGAAAATGTTCAAGTGCATATCTGGTTATGACCAATAAATCATAGGTCGTTGTATATTGCATACCGTCGCCTTGTAGACCGGAAGGATTGCTAAATTGTGTATCGGTCAGTCCCATCGCTTTGGCTCTGTCATTCATCGCTTTGATAAAACCTTCTCGCCCAAACGGCGAATTACTGGCCAATACTTCTGCTGCATCATTACCTGATGGCAGCATCAGCCCATACAACAATTCTTCAAGGGTTAAGACTTCACCTGCTGATAATCCCATACTATCTTCACCAACCAGATTATACCCGTGAACAACATACCGATTATCTTCGCGTGGATTTTCAAGGCTTACAATAGCAGTCATCACTTTTGTCAGTGACGCCATTGGCAATTTTTCCTTTGGATTTTTTTCAAAAAGTGCTTTTTCCGATGTCAGATCATACATCAATACCGCTTTTGCAGTCACAACAGGAAC
>DATIGJ010000062.1:0-3725 GCA_035454765.1 Patescibacteria group bacterium | reverse complement strand
ATAAATTCCTCTACCATTTAATGCTTGCTGCAAATGAATTGTATCCTGAACTTCCGATTGTCCTGCATCAAGATCACGGTAGTGTTGAAGCATGTATCTCAGCAGTTGATTTGGGATACACCAGTGTCATGATTGATGGCTCTCTCAAAGAAGACCACAAAACTCCTGCCTCCTATGATGAAAACGTCAAAGTTACCAAAGAAGTTGTGGAATATGCTCATGCGCGAGGTGTTTCTGTAGAAGCAGAGCTTGGTGTTATCGGCGGCATTGAAGATGGCGCAGGAACTGGTGACATGAAAAGCGAATACTTGACCGATCCTGATCAGGCAGTCGAATTTGTGAAAGAAACAGGCGTTGATGCACTGGCTGTTGCGGTCGGCACGAGTCACGGCGTATATAAGTTTACCAAAGAACCCGATGGCTCAGTCCTCGTCATGGATCGCATTGTTGAAATTCATAAAAGACTTCCACATACACATCTTGTCATGCATGGGTCATCAAGCGTCCCGCAAGATCTTCTCGCAATCGTCAACAAATATGGCGGGCAGATCAAACCAACCTGGGGCGTGCCTGTTGAAGAAATTCAAAAAGGAATCCAACATGGAGTACGAAAAGTAAATGTGGATACGGATATTCGCCTTGCGATGACAGGCGCAATTAGAAAATATCTTACAGAAAACCCTGGTGCTTTTGACCCTCGTGATTATCTTAAACCGGCAAGAGAAGCAGTCATACAATTATTGTCTGAACGCATGAAAGCATTTGGTCAAGCAGGACATGCAGGAGACTATCAACCCATCTCTCTTGAAGAAGCAAAAGGATGGTATAAATAATAAATTGGATTTAAGATTAAAGATTTAGGATTAAAGAATACGAAAAAAATCTTAAATCTTATTTTACCTTCGCTTCCATTTCTTCTTTCGTCAACAAACCAGCTTCGGCGCCGATGTGAGCGACAACTGCTGCAGCATTATATGATCCCCATTGCATTGCTTCAGGAAGAGAGCGCCCGTTCATATGAGCTGCCAAAAACCCAGCAGTATACGCATCTCCCGCTCCTGTTCGCTCGACAGGTTCACCTGGCTGCATTTCTTGTTTAAAAAATTCCCCATTCTGATCAAGACAGTAGGATCCATCCTTCCCATTGGTAATCACCACGATCTTCGCACCTATTTTTTGTAATTTTGTAGCCAGTCGCTGCAGATACCCATCACTATCATCATCTTTCTCACCATAATGATTAAACAACAACAATTCTGCTTCTTCTTTATTAAGAAAGAGAATTTCCGTATGTTTCATAACTTTTTCAACGATCTCTTTTCCATCTTTAAACTGCGGATTGCCCGGATTAAAAGTAATCACTGCATTCTGTTCTTTGGCAAAGGTGAGCATCTTTTCATAGGCATGATGCCATTTCGTTCCCAGACTCGTAATGTAAATATATTTTGCCGTCGCATCAACAATGTCGAAATTATTTTCCCGCAAAATATGTTCTGAAAAAATCGTCCGCTCACCTTTGAAATTGATGATGACGGAAAAATTTGATCGTCCTGGCGTCTGCACCATAAACAGTCGTTCAATATTTTCCTGTGCAAGGGTGTTACGGATTTTTATGGACATTTCATCATCCCCGATTTCACTACAGATTGTTGTCTTAAATCCAAGTCGTGAAAGTCCGACCGCGACATTGGTCGCATTGCCACCCATCGAAAAATCATAACGTTTTACATTAATCTTCTCTCCATGACGAAAAGCAAGTTCACCTGTCTTTTCATCAAAATGGTAGCGATTGTGTGTATCATCAAGGGTCATAAACGCATCCATCGTCGTCCCGCCAAGCGTAATGACATCATATTCTCTGATCATATATTTAGAGTAACACAAAATGATTTGTCAGATCCAGTGGTTATTTGGAGAAATTATTTCTGAGAAGCTGCCTGTGCATCGACAATCGCCTGTGCATCCTTTGCTCCTTGATCAAACCGCTGTGCATAGTTGCGGGCTCTTTCCCAAAGTACTCTTTCAGCAGGTGATAATAAATCTGATGCAAGTACAATATCAGCATGGGTAAGAATTGCTGCTACCTGTTCTCTGGTTGAACGAGGCTCCCCTGCATATGCATGTTTTGCAACATCTACAACCGTTTCAAGTTTTTCACGATCATCGGCATCAAAAATATTGAGTGCATTACGTACTTTCTCTTCGAACCGTGTTCCATCAAGACCAGGGATATTATCAATAATAGGACTGACAAAAGCAGAAACTTTATCCCATATCTTATCTGGAATCTCATCTCGTTTATCAACAACATCATACATTGCAAGGAATTCCTGAGCAAACAGCAGTTGTTGTTTTCTTGACCAGTCAGTCTGTAAGGTTCTATCCGCGAGCAAATCAAGCCCATCTTCAAGTCGGGCAACTTCCTGACGATTAACCCGCCTATCAATTCCTTTTTCTACAACAACTTCTGATGGAAGAACTCCACCTGCAATCCGAGCACGCCATGATTTTTTCTGAGAACCCGGATCTTCTCTCGTCGCCCAAAAACGGGTAGCACTATAAAGCTGTGTCACCACAAAATTTCTCACTCTACTTTTCGTTGTTCTTTCTGCGTCTCTGGAAAACTGTCGGTTAATTTGAGTAATACCATTAACTGCAATGGTAACTTCATTCTCATACTTCCCGAGAAGCAAACTACTTATCGGACCTCCAACACCATTCTGAATTTTTTGTAACATCTTGACAACACTTTCAAGTGGACCGTGAATCATATCATGTGGATCAAGCTGTTCGTCACCAAGATGAAGCATCATATTTTTCCAATATTCACGAACCTGATCTCTTGTCTTACCAAATTCTGTTTCTTTACCCACTTGCTTGGGACTCTTATCTGCAATCGCTGCAATGAGAGCTACTTGTGGCCTATACAAAATACTTATCTTTTCATCAGCACCAGCTGCTACTAACTGCTTAAATTCCTGTTCTTCTCTTGCAAGTGCATCACCAATAGGATCATTAGCTCCTGAATGTCGTGCATGTAACTCTCTCTGTGCAGGCTTTACCCGCCATTTATGTTCTGCCTCAACGGAAGTTAACCCCCCAGCAAAGCCGCCACCCTTTTGCCACCCAAATGGTCTCCGCTTTATCGTTCTTCTCTTAGTCTTGTCACCATTAACTACATCTTGATATACATAAAATTTTTTAAAATTGATATCAGTACCTTGTGGTCCGGAAAAGGCTAGCTCTTCCATTGCGTCCGTAACACGACCTCTTTCTTCAAGTGTTAAGGTCGGACGAATAAAACCTGTCGCTCTGTTCCATACACGACCCTGTGTCCGGGGAATGGTTACTTCTCGAAAATCTTTACTGCCAAACAAACTGGTGATATCAAGATGACCGAATGCAAAATCAATACTCCTTCTTAATGGGGAATGTCCCACTTTAGGATCCTCTATAATAACAATATTTCGAATTTTTTGTTGACTACCCTGAGATGCTATTGTTTCTGCTGGTTTCGGCATAATATAGGATGGATAGTATCAGGTATTAAGGTGAAAATCAAGTTTGAGGAGTTATGTTAATTCGATGATCAACGCACGTTTCGTGCTGGTAATGTTGGCCTTTGATCTCTTGAACGAGACGTTACTCTTCTTCCACTTGTACGATAATCCGCCATGCCAAATCCGACACCTGCAGGACGAGGTCCTTCTACACCAAAACGAGCC
>DATIGJ010000061.1:0-2547 GCA_035454765.1 Patescibacteria group bacterium | reverse complement strand
CTTTCCCCTACTTCATTTTCGACAACAAATTCATGACAATATTCTCCGCCAATATAACCATTATCAGCAGCAACAACTTCTGTTTTTAAACCTAAGGAATCAAAGATTGCCTTGTAGGTATCCCACATTTCTTGATACGTTTTCTTAAATTGTTCTTCTGTACCAAAACTATATGCATCTTTCATGATAAATTCCCGCACACGGAGAAGACCTCCCCGTGCACGCAATTCATCACGAAATTTGAGAGAAAATTGATAGAGATTGAATGGCAAATCTTTATAACTAATTTGAAATTTTCGAACCAAATCAACAATCATTTCTTCAGCAGTTCCACCGGGGACAAAAAATGCACCACGACGATCTTTTACGGTCATGAGTTCAAAACCTGCAGTTGTCGTACGATTGGTTTCCTGCCACAATTCCAACGGATGCATCACCGGAACCAAAAGTTCCTGTGCCCCTGATTTATTCATATATTTTCGAACAACATCAATAATCTTATTCTGCACTCGTTGACCTAAAGGAAGAAAATAATATCGACCTGCTGTTGATTCACGAATAAAACCACCTTGATATAACAACTGATGTGAAATTAATGGCGAATCCTTGGGTGTATCTTTTAATGTTTTACCGAATAAATTACTGTATTTCATGTTTTTTTGATTTCCTTTATTCTAGCATATCCCGTTTCAAAACTTTTTTGAAATCTTGAAGCAATCTGTTCTTCATCAAGTTTTTTAATAATGGCCTCCGTTGTTCCTCCTTTTGTCGCAACAGCTTCTTGTAATGCTTGTGCTGTTTGTTGCTTTTGTTTTAATAATTCCAAAGTCCCAAGAAAAGTTTGATAAGCGATTTGTTGTGCCTCATCTTTTTCAAAACCAAATGATTCCCCTGCCTTTTCAAACAACGAAAGACAATATGCAACAATTGCTGGACCACTCCCTGAAAGAATTGTCATAGCATCCAGTTCTTCTTCTTTTGTACAAGGAATAACAGAACCTAGTCCGGAGAGTATTTTTACCACTTCATTTTTTTCTTCATAAGAAACACTATCACTGTTATAATAACCAATTACTCCTTTTCCATAAGCAACAGGAAGATTTGGCATGAGACGAATTATTTTTTGATTATCATTACCAAGAACATTTTTCATTGCTGCAATGGTAACACCACATGCAACAGATAAAACAATCTTATCTCCTATTGCCTCTTTAATATCTGCCAAAACTTCATTAACAACATGTGGTTTTAACGCAAGAAGCACCCAATCAGCATCAGATGCAACCTTTATATTTTCTTCAGCAGTATCTGAAGTTATAATAGTTTCTTGTGCAATGCCACTAAAAAGCAGTCCTTCACAGAAAGCTTTTCCCATATGACCCATACCGATAATTGCTATTCTTTTGTTCATCGCTTTATTTGTCCTTTCCCATAAGCAATCCATTTATAGGTAGTCAGTTCTTTCACACCGACAGGGCCTCGTGCATGAAGTTTACCCGTTGCCGTTCCCATTTCTGCTCCCATACCGAATTCTCCTCCATCATGCAGACGGGATGCACAGTTGATCATGAGTCCTGCTGCATCAATTTCATTAATAAATTGCTCAATCAATTTTTTTTCTTCAGCAACAAGCACTTCTGTATGATGATGAGTATGTTTTTTAATAAAAGACAAAGCTTCATCAGAACTATCAACTACCTTGACTGCCAAAATACTATCAAGAAATTCCGTCGCAAAATCTTCCTCTGTGGCTTTCGTCGCATGAGGCATAAAGTTCATTGCCTGTTGATCTGCACGAATAACAAACTTTTTTTCTGTTAATTGTGTGTCAATTTCCGGTAAAACTTTTTCCGCAATATTCTTATGGACCAATACAACATCAAGCGCATTACAGACACCTGTTTTATTGGTCTTTGAATTCACACAAAGTTCTATCGCTTGATCAATATTTGCACTTTTATCAATATACATACGCGCACCCCCTGCTGCGTGATATAAAACGGGAATTCGTGATTTCTCCGCAACGGCAGATGTCAAAGCATAACTTCCCCGTGGAATAACGACATCAATTATGTCGCTTCTTTGTAGTAACTCCGCTACTGTTTCATGAGAGACATCGTCAAGAAAAGTGACTGCTCCTTCAGCAACACCAAACTTCTGGAGAACAGAATGGATACAGGCAACTAACACGCGATTAGTCGCAAGAGATTCGGATCCTCCTTTAAGGAGAACTGAATTCCCCGATTTCAAACAAAGTCCTGCAACATCAACGGTCACATTCGGTCGCGATTCATAAATCATTGCAATAACACCAATCGGAAATCGCTTCTTTTGCAAAAGAATTCCATTTGGTAATGTTCTTTCTTCCATCAGTTCACCAATCGGATCAGAAAGCTTTGCAACAGTTCGTAACTGACCTACAATACCGGTAAAAACAGCATCCGTCACTGTTAATCGTTGAATAAACGCATTTGATACACCTTTCTTTTTTGTTTCCGTAACGTCTTGCTCATTTGCTGCAAAGATATCTGCCTTCTTTGCTTCCAA
>DATIGJ010000060.1:0-3971 GCA_035454765.1 Patescibacteria group bacterium | reverse complement strand
CTCCTCCATTATGAAGTCCAATAGCAAAATCATTAACAATATCAGTACTTGCTGAACGAGGTGGGTTAAAATTCGATGCAGTAAAGCTCAATACATGCGTCACGGGGTCGAAATGATAATTTGATGCTGTAAATGTTCCACCTGTCGAAGGCGTTCCTGTAGGTGTCGGAACACTGGTAAATAACTCATCAGCATGAATTGGCTGAGAATGGTAATTTCCACTCCCTCCTTGAGCTATACGAAGATAGACAATTGCATCATTTGTCGGTAAATCTGCATGCCAATATTGGTTGTAACATACTTCTTGATTAAAAATTGCTGTAAGATTAAAAATAGTTCCTTGATTACATGGAGCCACCGAATAATTGTAATAATCCAAAACAAACTGCCCAGCAGAATTGTACATCGTAATTGCAAAATCATTAATATCACTAATACCAGTCGTACGCGGTGGGTTAAAATTACTCGCATTAAAACTAAGAACGTGTGTTATTGGGTCAAAACTATAATTTGAAGCCGTAAATGTCCCCTCTCCAAAGGGTTCCATAGGCACCGACGTTGGAGTAGGAGTAACACTACTATCATAATCAACAGTAGCAAAAACTGCATAATTTTGTTCATTACTTACCCACGTTGGAATAAATGTCGCGGGAAATGTTCCAAAATTGAACCCATCTAAAGCAGCAGAAGAGCCATCTGTATAGGCATAGTTATACACATTTCCATTAAACGCTGTGCACACCCAGAAGTTACCTAAAAAATGATAGGGATTAGTAAGAGTCAAACTATTTACTTGATTTGAAACAGGGACACCTTGTGTTACGGTATTCTCTATCAAATTACCTGGTTGTCCTCCATTATCTGTGTAAATCGCAACTTTGAATAAGTTAGCTTGCGTATTTTGTATATGCGTTGATACAGAAGTTACTGTACCAGAATCTGGGACTTCAATTAAAGTACATAATGCAGATGTGCCATTATTGGCACTAGGATAGTAGCCTGTTATGTCAGTATAACCTACGTTCGTGGAAGCTAAAATTTGAGTGGGAAACAACAAATAAAAGGCGGAGAGTATTGCAAATACCAAAAACTTAAGAAATCTGATATTCATCGGAATCTACAATCATAGTAGAGTTTAATGTTGCAGATGTCAATACAATAAAATTGTAATCAAACTAGAACCACCCTTTACCGGATTTTGCGGATTCTTTTTCAAATTCTTCAAGGAGTTCTTTTTGTTTGCTGGAGAGCTTTTTCGGAACGGTTATTTTAATTCGGACATAATGATCTCCTTTTCCTGATCCACGAACATGCTGTACCCCTTTTCCTGATAAACGAATAAGCGTGTTTGGTTGTGTTCCGGAAGGAACGCGAATGGTAATTTTCCCGTCAACCGTTTCAATCTCGACGTCCCCTCCAAGTGCTGCATGAGCAAAGGATAATTCTTTTTCTGTCACGATGTCATATCCCTGACGTTGGAATTTTTCACTTGGCTTAACATTAACAACCACATCATAGTCGGCAAATTGAATTCGATTTCCACTGTCAACACCTGGTGGAATTTTAATTTTCTGTGATTTACCGTTGATGGTTACCGACTTTTCTGTTCCATGAACCGCTTCATCAAAGGTAATACTAATAGAATATGCGGGTTTTCGTGGACCAAAGGGTGATGCCCCACCGAAAAATTGTTCAAAAATTTCAAATGGATCAAATTCCATCCCTTGACCACCGGTTGAATACGTATAGCTAAATGGTCCTTGTTGTCCACCGAATCCGCCAAATGGTCCGCCGCCACCGAAAGGACCGCCTCCTGCGCCCTGTTCAAAAGCAGCATGACCAAATTGATCATATTGCTGTCTCTTTTCCGGACTCGACAACACTTCAAACGCTTTTGTCACTTCTTTAAATTTCTCTTCTCCTTCTTTCGTCTTATTCACATCAGGATGATATTTCATCGCTAATTTACGGTACGCTTTTTTTATCTCATCAGCTGAGGCGGTCTTGGAAACTCCCAATGTTTCATAAAAATCTTTCTGTGCCATATAGTAAAAAAGCGCATGTATTGCGCTCTTAAATCATAAATCTTATATCTTAAATCTACTTTTTATCATCAACGACTTCCCCTTCAACCGGCTTGTCCTCCGAAGCTTCAGCGGAGGAGGATTCACCATCTTTTTCTTCCTTTTCAATTTCAGGTTGCTCCTGTACCTGTTCACCTTGCTTATATGCTGCTTCGCCGATCTTTTGCAAACTGTCTGAAAGTTCTTTTGTTTTTGATTCAAGATCTTCTTTACTACCGCTATCCAAAACATCTTTCAATGCTTTAATCTTTTCTTCAACCTCAGTCTTCACTTCACCTGGTACTTTGTCTCCCCCATCTTTCAATGCT
Source organism: Patescibacteria group bacterium (assembly GCA_035454765.1). Taxonomy (GTDB): domain Bacteria; phylum Patescibacteriota; class Microgenomatia; order Levybacterales; family UBA12049; genus DATIGJ01. The sequence goes on along the minus strand of DATIGJ010000060.1, from coordinate 1,579 downwards.
TTTTCAGCGGTGAAGATAAGCGCATCTGCATGATTTCGTGCTTCGACTTTGTTCTTCTTTTCTTCATCTTCTTTCGCGTGCATTTCTGCTTCTTTTGTCATCTTCTCAACTTCTTCTTTGGAAAGACCAGTTGATCCCTGAATCTTAATACTCTGTTCTTTACCGCTTGCTTTATCTTTTGCGGTCACACTTAAAATACCATTTGCATCAATATCAAACGTCACTTCAACCTGTGGCATACCACGAGGTGCCGGGGGAATACCATCAAGAATAAATCTTCCAAGCGACTTATTGTCAGCAGCCATGGGGCGTTCTCCCTGCAAAACATTAATCTCTACCTGTGTCTGATTGTCAGCAGCTGTTGAAAACACCTGTGATTTACTTGTCGGGATAGTTGTATTGCGAGTAATAAGAGGTGTTGAGACACTTCCAAGTGTTTCAATACCAAGCGTTAATGGAGTAACATCAAGAAGCAAGACATCCTTAACTTCTCCACCAAGAACACCAGCTTGAACTGCTGCACCGATTGCAACAACTTCATCAGGATTGACCCCTTTATGTGGTTCTTTCCCAAAGAATTTGCTGACGACTTCATTGACCTTTGGCATGCGAGTCATACCGCCGACCATAATTACTTCATTAATATCTGACACTTTCAAATTTGCATCAGCGAGTGCTTTCTTTACTGGCTCAAGCGTTTTTTGAATCAGCTCATCAACGATCTGTTCAAGTTTTGCACGGGTTACTGTCATGGTCAAATGGAGTGGACCATCTTTACCTTGTGTAATAAATGGTTGATTGATAGATGCTTCCTGAGAACTGGAGAGTTCAATTTTTGCTTTTTCAGCTGACTCTTTCAATCTCTGTAATGCCTGTGGATCTTTACGCAGATCAATACCATTTTCTTTTTTGAATTCTTCAGCAATATATTCAATAATCTTCTGGTCAAAATCATCGCCGCCAAGATGGGTATCACCATTGGTTGATTTTACCTGGTAGACGCCTTCTCCGAGTTCAAGAATCGAGATATCAAATGTACCGCCGCCAAGATCGTACACAGCAATCGTATGCGCATTTTTCTTATCCAAACCATAAGCAAGTGCCGCTGCAGTTGGTTCATTGATAATACGAAGCACTTCCAAGCCTGCAATTTCTCCAGCCTGTTTGGTCGCCTGACGTTCACTGTCATCAAAATATGCAGGAACTGTGATAACCGCCTGTGTTACTGTATCACCAAGATAGGTTTCAGCATCTGCCTTAATTTTTTGGAGAATCTTTGCAGACAACTCTTGCGGTGTGAATGTCTTGCCGTCAACTTCAACGACAGCCATATCATCTCGACCAGCCTTAACAGTATACGGAAGCCATTTAAGATCATACTGGACATCTTTATCGGAGAATTTCTTACCCATCAAGCGCTTAATCGAAAACAATGTCTGTTTTGGCTTCAAAACCATCTGTCGTTTGGCAACATCTCCGACGATGTTATTAATCGGATCCAAAACCGACGGAATGACATTTCTTCCTTCAGCGGAATGGATGACCTTGGGAGATCCTCCCTCCATCACCGCAACACATG
>DATIGJ010000059.1:0-10305 GCA_035454765.1 Patescibacteria group bacterium | reverse complement strand
GGCAGCAAAAATGATATGAAACAGAAAAAATTTCGAGTTGGCATTTTAGGAGCAACAGGGATGGTCGGTCAGCGTTTTATTACACTGCTTGAAAATCACCCGTGGTTTACTGTTGTTTGTGTCGCTGCATCGCCACAATCTGCCGGTAAAAAATATACAGACGCAGTAAAGGGCAGATGGAAAATGCAGGAAAAGATTTCATCCCGTGTCGGCGATCTTATCTTACGAGCAGTTGTGGATGATATTGATATAATTTGTCGTGAGGTTGATTTTGTTTTTTCCGCGCTTGATATGGAAAAAGGTGACATTAAACACCTTGAAGAATCTTATGCATCAAAAAATATTCCTGTTGTTTCCAATAACTCAGCGCATCGGTGGACTGATGATGTGCCGATGATTATTCCTGAAGTCAATCCCGATCATGTAAAACTTATTGATACACAACGAAAAAAACGCGGGTGGGGGAAAGGAATGATCGCCGTTAAGCCGAATTGTTCGATTCAATCATACGTTGCGATTTTGACAACATTACAAAAATTTCAACCAAAAAAAGTTGACGTTGTTAGTTTACAAGCAATCTCAGGGGCAGGGAAAAATTTTGCAACATGGCCTGAAATGGTTGATAACGTCATTCCGTTTATCGGCGGGGAAGAGGAAAAATCAGAAAAAGAACCGATGAAAATTTGGGGAATGATCCAAAATGAAAAAATCGTTTCTGCAAAAAAGCCAAAAATTTCAGCAACCTGTATTCGAGTGCCAGTGAGTGACGGACATATGGCGCGGGTTTCTGTCTCATTTGCAAAAAAGCCGACAAAGCAGCAGATACTGCAATCAATTAAAGACTTTGATAATCCATTGACAAAACTCAAGTTACCATCTGCGCCAAAGCAACTGATTACGTATTTTGAAGAAGAAAACAGACCGCAAACAGGAATTGATAGAGATCGCGAAAATGGTTTTGGTATTACGATGGGAAGACTTGAAGAGGGGACACATTTTGATTGGCAATTTATTTCACTATCACATAATACGATTCGCGGTGCCGCAGGCGGTGCCATCCTCATGGCAGAATTATTAGTACAGAAAGGATATATTAGATGAAAGTAATAGTTTCTGTTCCTGGAACTTCTGCTAATTTGGGCCCGGGGTATGATGTTTTTGGCCTTGCCCTCACAATTGGTAATACCTTTACGGTTGAAGATAGTGGTCAGTTTGCAATTTTTATTAAAAATGATAAAGAGGATCTTCCAAAAACAAAAGAAAATCTTTTTTATCAAGCATTTATCTTCTTATTTAACAAATTACAGAAAAAAATTCCGACAGTGAAAATTACCATGGATCTTAATTTACCGCAAGGTGGCGGACTTGGAAGTAGTGCTACTGCAGTTGTAGGGGGTATGCTGGCAGCAAATAGTTTTCTTGGAGAAAAGTATACAAGAGATGAATTATTGCCATATATCATTGAAATGGAGAGAGGGCAAAACCCTGATAATGTAACTCCTGCATTATTTGGTGGTATGGTTGTAATGACATCAGATAAAGGAAAGCTTGTCTATATACCACTGCGGTTTCCTAAAAAAATAAAAGCGATTCTTTACACTCCAAATTTTGCAATGGATACTGCAATGACAAGAAAACTTATGCCAACGACCTACTCGAAAGAAGATGTTGTATTCAGTACAGGTAGAGTTGGTCTTTTTCTTGCAGCATTACAGACAAAAAAATATGAATTGTTTCGTCTCGCGATGCAAGATATTATTCATCAACCAACTCGAACAAAAATTTTCCCGCAAATGCCTAAATTAATTGCTGCTGCAAATGAAAGTGGCGCTTTAGGAGCAGCTCTATCAGGGGGAGGGTCTTCAATTATTGCCTTTGCTGACAAAAACAGTAAAAAAATCGCAGAAGTCTTGGAAAAAACAGGTCAGATGTATGGGTTACAGGGACGTGTTGTTATCTTGACTGCAAATAATACCGGAGCTCGAGTTCGTGTTTATGATTAAATATCAGAGTACCAGAGGGAATAAAGCAATCTATACATTCTCTGAGGCAATTTTGAAAGGGATTGCATCTGATGGAGGACTTCTTATTCCCGATAAAATTCCGCAGTTTTCTTTATCTGAGATACAGGCTTTAGAAAATCATTCGTATCAAGAGGTAGCTTTTACTGTTTTTAAAAAGTTTGAAACCGATTTGTCTGATGATGTTTTAAAACAGGTAATTCATAAGGCATATGGTTCCCAATTTGATACAAAGGATATTACTCCTGTTGTTCACCTCAAGGGTAATCAATATCTTTTAGAACTCTGGCATGGGCCCACGAGTGCATTCAAAGATATGGCTCTCCAACTTATGCCGTTGTTATTTTCAGAAGCGATAGTAATGCACGACAAAGCAATACGATATTTTATTCTTGTTGCAACTTCAGGGGACACGGGTAAGGCTGCTCTTGAAGGATACAAAGATCTTCCCGGAATTTCTATTATTGTTTTATACCCAAAAGGACATGTATCTCAAATACAACAGCTGCAGATGGAGACGCAAGAGGGGAGTAATGTTACCGTTCTTGCTGTTGATGGTGATTTTGATGATTGTCAACGTGCAGTAAAGGAAATATTTACAGATAAACAATTCCAAGAGAAACTTTTTGAGACAAAACTGATACGGTTCTCATCCGCAAATTCCATTAATTGGGGACGACTCATTCCGCAGATTATCTATTATTTTTTTGCGTATATGCAGTTGGTTAAACAAAAAGCAATGGCGTTTGGTGAAGAAATTGATGTCGTTATTCCAAGCGGCAATTTTGGCAATAGTCTTGCAGGATTTTATGCTAAAAAGATGGGATTACCGATTAGAAAAATAACCTGTGCATCAAACGAAAATAATGTGCTGACAGAATTTATCAAAACAGGTATTTATGATATCCGCAATCGGCACATTGTCCAGACTGCGTCGCCTGCGATCGATATTTTAATTGCAAGTAATATTGAAAGGCTTTTATATTTATTAACTCAAGATACAAAACAAGTGGCGCTGTGGATGCAAGATTTGCAGACTAAACAAATTTTTATTATTGATTCGCAAACAAAACAGGTTTTGCAGGAGACATTTGACGGAGGTTGGGTCAACACAAAAGACTGCCTAGCTAATATAAAATCTGTTTTTGATGAGACAGGGTATGTGATGGATACTCACACCGCAGTTGCACAAAAGGTGGCAGAGGAGTTGCATACGAAAAATTCAGTCCTTATTTTTTCTACAGCTCATTTTGCAAAATTTGCACATGATGTTTATGCCGGATTGACAGGAAAAATGGAAGAGGGTAGTGAGTTTAATTTATTGTCCAAGATACAGAAAATAGCTCCGCAGGTGAGGATACCAGATAACATTGCAGCACTTGAAAAGAAAAAACGATTACATACTAAGACATCTTCTGTAGGGAAACAGGCAGTTGAAGCAATAATTACACACATTCTTCAATAAATAATAAGAAATCGAATTGAGAAGAGGAGAGGGGAGAAATCCTCCTAAGCTTACTTCATTCAACCCTTTTCAGTACTATTCGTACACGGGTTGAAGAGCGCTTCAGTGGAGGACGAAGAAAATACGAAAAGACCTGTAGTGTTAGCACTTGACAAAGAGGACTGCTAATTGTAGAATGGGTAGTATGGATCAAAACTTACAGGATCTCTTAAAACCCGTTTCTCCCGAAGAAGCGTTGAAGAAATTTACTATAAACCTCACTGAGCAGGCACGAATGAGTCGGATTGATCCAGTTATTGGGCGTGAGGGAGAGATACGCCGAGTCATGGAGATTTTGTCCCGCAGAACCAAAAATAATCCCGTTCTTATTGGTGATCCGGGTGTTGGAAAGACTGCAATTGTTGAAGGATTAGCATTAAAAATTGTGGAAAAGTCTGTACCCACTCCTCTACGTGAAAAAGAGGTGATTGTTCTCGACTTTTCACAACTTTTGGCTGGAGCCAAATTTCGAGGCGAATTTGAGGAACGGCTCAAGGGTGTGATCAAGGCTGTTGAAGATGCAAACGGAAAATATATTATGTTTATTGATGAATTGCATACATTAGTTGGTGCAGGAAGTGCAGAAGGATCAGTTGATGCCGCAAATATGTTGAAGCCTCCCCTAGCGCGCGGCACTTTAAAAATGATTGGTGCAACAACAGTTACTGAGTATCGAAAGTACATTGAAAAGGATCCCGCACTCGCCCGCCGTTTTCAGCCGGTTTTGGTCGACGAACCGACCATTGAAGACACCATTTCGATTCTACGGGGCATAAAACAAAAATATGAGGTACATCATGGCATTCGGATTACTGATGATGCTCTCATCGCCGCCGCAAAGTTATCAAGTCAGTATATCCCCCAGCGATTTTTACCGGATAAGGCAATAGATCTTATTGATGAAGCTGCTGCGGCAATTAAAATTGAGACCGAAAGTATGCCCACAGAGCTTGATACTTTGAAGCGGAAAATGACACAAATTGAGATCGAATTACAAGCACTCAAAAAAGAAAAAACAGATCTTGCAAAAGCCAGACGTTCCTCACAGGAAAAAGAATTAGAAATACTAAAAAAAGATGCGGAAATGCTTGAAAAACGCTGGCAGGAACAAAAAGATATGATTCAAAAAATTCAAGGACTTCGTGCCAAAATTGATGCTCATCTTATCGAACTTGAAAAGGCTGAGCGTGACGTTGATTTGCAAAAAGCCGCTGAGATCAAATACGGAAAAATCCCCGATCTTGAAAAACAACTTTTTGAGCTCCATAAACTATGGGATGAGATTCCGGCTGAAGAACGAGTTCTGCGTGAAGAAGTTGATGATGATGATATTGCTAAAGTTGTCGCGCGGTGGACAGGAATTCCCGTTCAGAGAATGCTTTCAACGGAATCTGAACGTCTCCTCCACCTCGAAGATGATCTGAAAAAACAAGTTGTCGGTCAAGATGCCGCTGTTGAGGCTGTTTCTCGTGCAATCAGACGGTCTCGATCTGGATTAGCTCGTCATGACAAGCCAATCGGATCATTTCTTTTTTTGGGGCCAACGGGTGTTGGTAAAACAGAGACTGCGAAAGCACTTGCTCGCCAGCTTTTTAATGACGAGCATGCAATTACGCGGATTGATATGAGTGAATATATGGAGTCACACGCTGTCGCACGACTGATTGGTGCTCCACCCGGGTATGTTGGTTATGATGAAGGTGGACAACTTACCGAAGCGGTACGCCGCCGTCCCTACTCTGTTGTCTTATTTGATGAAATTGAGAAAGCACATCCACAGGTATTTAATATCTTCCTGCAAATTTTTGATGAGGGTCGTCTTACGGACAGCAAAGGTGTAACAGTTGATTTTAAAAATACGATTATTATTATGACGAGTAATCTTGGTAGTGATATTATTCAGGATACCGAGAAAAAAGATGTAAAAAAAGAGGTTATGGCATTATTGCACACACATTTTAAACCGGAGTTTCTCAATCGCCTTGATGGAACGATTGTTTACAATCCCCTCTCCCCCAAAGATTTGGTCGAAATTGCCAAACAACAACTCGAGCTCGTTCGTGAACGAATGCGGGAAAATAATATTGATCTTAAGATTTCAGAAGATGTCGCGTTCCACTTCGCAGAAGTCGGTTACGATCCCATCTTTGGCGCTCGTCCCTTAAGACGTGCTATCGAAGAACAACTCGTTGATGAAATCGCGATGCGAATTATCGAAGGAACGGTAAAACCAGGCGATACTATCAATCCGCAAATAAAAGATCAGAAGATTGTACTTTAGCGTTTTATTATTTTGTGATGCGTCTCACTCGTTGAAATAACTGTGCTGCAATAGCATCATGTATGAGTGCTACATTTCTTCTTTGATGAGAAGATTCGTAGTCCCATATTATAGAATTTTTCCCCACAAGAGTAGTAAGTTCTCTTCTGGCTATGGAGTACGCGCTTCTTTGGTTTGGATTTATTTTTAGATCTCTGAGATGTAAGAGTTCAAGTAGTTCAATTCTTTTCACTGTACGTCCTGCACGTCTGACATCTTTTGTTGAAACAGTAGAGTCATAGGCAGGATCTGCTAAACTTATGGACAAAGCCGATTCTAATTCTGCCCGAAAACGTAATGCTCGATGTTTTGCATCTCCATCGCTGACGCCAGTTAACCATTTATCGAGTGTATCGTATGGATTTTCTGTTCGTGACATTTTGGCAATAATAGTGATTAGCTTGTTGAATGTCAATATAGTATATAATAGAGCGATGGATGTTTGTAGAAATTGTGGGGCGAGGTTGGTTGTTAAATCTACGAAGAAAACTGCGGAGCAGTTGAAAAAAACATATTATTATTCTGCATATTATTGGTGTACGAATTGTAAAAAGTTATATCACGACGAAAAATTTAAGGTCATTAATCAACAACAGTCTCTCCCCTCTTCTCTCTTTGGAAATACGCAAACTGTTGTTGATGTTGAGATCTGGACAGATGGAGCGTGTATCCATAATGGAACGCTGAGAGCGCGTGCAGCATGGGGGTTTGTAAGTGGTAAAACAGAAAGGGCTGGTTTGGTTGACGGACTACAAACCAATAACAGAGCTGAAGCGTATGCGATTTATCATGCGCTTGTGTGGGCAGCAGAGAAAGGGTATCGTAGAATAAAACTTCATACAGATAGTCAGATTAGTATCCATGGTGTGAGTAAAGATCCAAGTAAAGTATTGAAAAACCGAGACATTTTTGAACAAATTGCACAGGTGATCAAGGGGACTCATTTACAGGTAGAGTTTGTTAAGGTTTTGGGACATTCGGGAGACGTGAATAATGAAAGAGTTGATAAATTGGCAAATGATTTAGCAAGAAGTGAAAATTAATTTTAAAACATTTAGATTTCATTTCAAATTGAATATTTTCTTGCTCTTGATTTCTTTCTAGTGAAGTTTTATCATGGATCTATGAAGTGGATATCCGTATTTGCACGTTTCCTTCCCTCCCAAACAGCCTATGCTCATTGTGATCTCCCTTGCGGTGTATATGATCCTGCGCAGGCTCGAATCGAAGCAGAAAGTATTTTAAAGATCATGGAAAAATATAGTGAACTTCATGAAGATGAACAAAAATGGCGGGCTGTTTTTATCAAAGAAGAACGAGCAGAACTGGTTAAACATCATTTGTGGGTTCTTTGGACGGATTATTTCAAACCAGAGCATTTGGAGAAGTTTCCTAATTTGCATGATCTTTTCTGGCGTGCCACAAAAGCTGCAGGTCAAACAAAAAAATCAGTTGATCCTGCTGACGGGAAAAAACTGCTTGATTTGATTGCCGAAATTACTGACATATTTAATAAGACGAAAGCCGCAAAGTAATTTTCAAATTAAAAATTGTAAATTTAAACTTCAAATTGTAATGCTCTATCAGTTATTTTTTTTGTTAAGCCCAGTTTTCAAATATACAATTTTCGGTCACAGTATGTCCCCTACTCTTCATCCCGGACAAATTATTTTTGTCAATCGTTTGTCATATCTCTTTAAAAAACCGAAAGTGAACGATATTGTTGCAGCGAAGATTGATAAAAAAGTTTTTATTAAACGTATTACAAAAATTGAAGGCTCGATGATTTATTTACGTGGCGATAATTCGAATGATAGTATTGACAGTAAAATATTTGGTTTTGTTTCAAGAGAACAGCTTATCGGAAAAGTGTTATACTAGGTAGCATGTTTACCATTCTCTTCATTGTTATTACTCTCCTTCTTCTTATTCTTCTTTTATCTATGCTGTGGCCGCCGGATAGTCCGTGGTCTCCCTGGTGGCGGACAAACAAAAAAATAGCGAGAATACAATGTAAGCTTGCTAAGGTTGGCAAAAGCGATATTGTTTATGATCTTGGTTGCGGTGACGGGACTGCTCTGATGATTGCTGCAAAAGAATTTGGAGCACAAGGGGTAGGGGTTGAGATTGATTTGTTACGCTACTGGTATGCAAGGCTTGCGTTTTGGGTTTCCGGTTTGAACAACAAGGTGCACGTTATGAGAAAGAATTTTTTTGCCGTTGATGTCTCCCCTGCTACCGTTGTCATCATGTATTTGATTCCAAAAACACTCAATCGATTAAAGCCGAAATTATTGAAAGAGTTAAAGCCTGGAACGCGGATTGTGACATTTGTTTATCAAATCGACTTGCCGTTGATTGCAAAAGATGAAAAAAATGAAGTATATGTTTACGAGATACCAAAAGAGATTAAAACGCAAAAATCAAAAATCAAAATCACAGATCAAAATTAAAAAATTATTTCTTTATTTTCAGAATAAGCCATCTTATTTTATCCGCGACTTTATATAATTGATACATAAGGTGATTGATCACAAGGTCATAACTTCCAACGAATTCGACATGTTCTGGTCCGTATTTTTGTTTGAAATTATGAAAGCCATACCATGGATCGTAGGTATCGGGCTCCGGACTTAGTGCGCCCCACATGTCAAATGTTTTCAGTCCCATTTTTTTCCCAAAGCGGATAACCTCCCATGCCATCAAATTACTTGCCATCACTTCCCTATTCTCACTACTTGATGCGCCGTATGGGTAATATAAGGCGTCCTTAAAGACAAAAACAATCCATGCAGTCAAAATTTTATCGTTATATTTTGCAACGAAAAGATGTGATGATAAGTGATTTTTTTTGTTAGTATGAGGAAGTATCTCCCATTGTTGTCGGTGATACTGCTCTGTATGGGCATAAAATTTTTGGCGGGTTGTTGTTTCTCTCGTGAGTTTTATATATTCTTCAAAGGCATCATCGGAATTGTCCTCCTCAATGATTACATTGTGTTTGCGTGCTACTTTGATATTGTATCGTGTTTTTGAGTGCATGCCAGCCAGCAGTTCATCTTCAGATTTTGTGAGATCTAAAACGAAGGTATATTTGGTAAATAGAGGATGCGCAGCAGGAACAACTTTCCATTTTCCATTTTCCATTTTCCATTTTTTTCCTTGATTCTTGCTTCCTGATTCATGATTCAAAATCATGTTTGGTTCGAGTTGGATAAAGATGCAATTATTTTCTTTGCCGATTTTGTACAGTTCATCAAGTACTTCAGGTGTCGGCTTTTCTCCTTTCGGTAAATAGCCGATGGTAAAAGGAGTATGGGGAATTTTGTGAATAGTGAGTTGAAATCCATTGACGAGCTTATTGTTTTCGAAGAGACCACGGCGGATGACTTTAATACCTGTTTTTTCGCGAAAGTCTCCCCATTCGTAGGTTTGAAGAGGATGATTGACGACAGAATCAAACATGCTCTTTTCGTCAGGTGATAGTGGTTTGATGGTCACAGATTTATTTTAGCAGAATCAAAAATTGATATTGTCAGTGATTTTGATTTTTCCACTATCTTGGGAGATGACATGTTCAGGGAGTTCGAGAACAAAACGAGAAACGGTATTAGTTGCCCTTTGTCCGAAGAACAGTCGTCGTCTTGCATAGGTCAAAAAAAGTTTATTTTTTGCTCGTGTCATACCGACATAACAAAGTCTTCTTTCTTCTTCAAGTTCCGTTCTATCCATCAGTGACCGTGAATGGGGGAAAAGTCCTTCTTCCATACCAATCATAAAGACAGTAGGGAATTCCAGTCCTTTTGCGGCATGGAGTGTCATGAGCGTTACGGCATTTGGTTGTTCGTTACTATTTAATTGTTTTTTTGAAACGTATTCCTGTTCGACAAGGGCGACATTTTCAAGAAAATCTGAAAGATTCGGAAATGCGATAGCAACAGATCTGAGTTCTTTAATATTTTCAAGTCTCATCCGATCTTCTTCAATCTTTTCGTCGTAAAGATCCAAGTAGTTCGTTGCATGGAGAACTCTATCAAGCAGGTCTATTGTCATCGCTCCTTCTTCGACAGATTCTGGTTCTCCGATCCATGCCGTTGATAAATCAGGTTCTTCAGGTGTTTTTTTATTTTGTCTTGCAAGAAATTCTTCCTGATAGGTAAGAAATTGTTTGAGTCTCCCCTTCCCCAATTTTTCTGCCCGTTTGTATGAGACCATGTCTTTTGGATTGTGAAGCAGTCGTAAATAACACAAAACATCTTTAATTTCTTTCCGTTCATAAAATCGTGTGCCGCCAATGAGAATATATGGTACTGCGTGATGTAACAGGGCTTCTTCGATGACACGGGATTGCGCATTGGTACGATACAGAATAGCAACGTCACGAAAACTGAAGAGGTTCATTGTTGCAAGTTTTTTTATAATAAAATCTGCTTCGTCTTGTTCGTTATAAGCTTCATAAA